>JBNGDZ010000170.1:0-8897 GCA_049975765.1 Armatimonadota bacterium | reverse complement strand
GTCCTGGCCGCTGTCCTGGCCGGCCTCATCTCCGCCAGTGTCGCGGTCGTCGCCGTCATGGCTCTGGAGCGGGTCGTGGGCGCAGTCACCGATCTCCGGCTGATGGAGCTGGCGAACCCCAATGAGCCGATCCTGCACCGCCTCCTCACCGAGGCCCCCGGCACCTACCAGTCCTCCGTCATGGTCGCCAACCTCGCCGAACCGGCCGCGGAGGAGATCGGCGCCAACTCCCTGCTGGTTCGCACCGCGGCGATGTACCACGACATCGGAAAGCTCAAGCGCCCATACTTCTTCATCGAGAACCAGTTCGGGGAGGAGAACCCGCACGAGAAGCTCAAGCCCCACCTCTCGGCCCTCACCCTGATGGCCCACGCTCGCGACGGGTATGAGCTGGCCCGCGAGATCGGCCTCCCCGAGCAGGTGGCCGACATAGTCCGTCAGCACCACGGCACGTCCCTCGCCTCCTACCCATACCATCTTGCCGTGGAGCAGGAGGGTGAGGAGAACGTCAACGAGGCCGACTATCGCTATCCCGGGCCGAAGCCACAGACTCGGGAGGCCGCGCTGGTGATGCTGGCCGACTCCGTGGAGGCCGCCGCCCGCACACTCGTTGATCCGACGCACGACCAGATCGAGGAGCTTGTCGACAGCATCATCGACCAGAAGATGGAGGACGGCCAGCTCGACGAGTCGCCTCTCACCTTCTCCGACCTGCACACCATCCGCGAGAGCTTCGTCGCGACCCTCCACGGTATGTTCCATCAGCGGCTCAGGTATCCCGAGCAGGAGGAAGAGGAGGAGCCGGAGCAGGCCCATCTCGAGCGCGCCGCCCGCCTCTGACAAACGCCATGGAGGTCGCGATCCGCAACCTGCAGGACCTGCCCGTCGATGAGGAGGCGTTGGCCAAGGCGGCCCGGCTGGCGCAGGGCGCCGCAGATCGCCCGCTCGACGCCGTCTCCGTCGCGGTTGTCGATGACGGCCGCATCCGGGAGGTCAACCGGCGTTTCCGGAACACAGATGCCACCACCGACGTCATCGCCTTCGAGGCCGAGGAGGAGGCCGGACGGCTCGCCGGCGAGGTCATCGTCTCGGCGCAGACCGCCCGCCGGCAGGCCGAGGAGGCCGGCCACCCGCTGCAGGCTGAGCTGTGCCTGCTCGTGGCCCACGGCGTCTTGCACGTTCTCGGCTACGAGGACTACACTCCGCATGACCGCGCTGAGATGGCGGAGCTGCAGGAGGGCGTCCTCCAGCGGATGAGGGAGCGGCTGAGCGACGATGAGTGATCGGCCCCAGGACGACCAGCAGCCGGAGAGGCCGTGGAAGCGGCGCTCGACACTGGACAGCTTCCACCACGCCTTCGACGGCCTCTACTACGTGTTCAGGACGCAGCACAATCTGCGCATCCAGTCCGTGATGGCCGCGATGGTGCTGCTGGCGGGATGGGGCCTGGGGGTCACCAACGCCGAGCTGCTGCACCTGCTGGTCGCCATGGTCCTCGTCCTCACCGCCGAGGTCTTCAACACCGCCATCGAGGGCCTCATCGACCTGGAGATCGAGCACTGGAACGAGATCGCCAAGGTCGTCAAGGACGTGGCGGCCGCCGCAGTGCTCATCTGCTCCATCTATGCGCTGCTGGCGGGGGTCATGATCTTCGCCACCAACGAGAACGTGCTGCGGCTCGTCCACTGGCCGCCGGAGCTGCCCACTCGCCCCCACCTGGGGCCGCTGCAGATCGTTCTGGTGGGCATGCTGCTGCTGGCGGTGCTGATCGTGTGGATCAAGCGCGCCACGGGCTGGCGGTCCTTCCTGACCGGCGGCGTCATCTCCGGCCACACCGCCCTGGGCTTCCTCATCGCCGCCTCCATCGCCATGGTCACCCGCAGCCCGTCGGTCAGCGCACTGGCACTGGCGCTGGCGCTGCTGCTCGCCCAGAGCCGCCTGCAGGCGGGCATCCACAAGCTCTCGGAGGTCGCCGTCGGGGCTCTGGTGGGGATCCTGCTGTCGCTGCTGCTTTTCGCCTGGCCGGTGGTCTCATAGCCGTCGGGCACGACCCAGGCCGGCCGCCCGGAGCCCGCGACCGACCGCAACCGTCCCTTCGCCTGATTGGCGATCGTCGCACTTACAGCGCGAAGGTGCAGTCACGAAGCGGCTCGAAATAGGCTCCATCCGCCACCGAGGACCTGTAGGGCGCGTGCGCCCATCGCTATGATCACACCCAGAATCCCCCGGCCGAACATCCACGAGTTCGACTTCCTCGTCGTCGGCTCCGGCGCGGCGGGCCTGTTTACCGCCCTGCATCTGGCCGACCGGGGCACCGTCGCCGTCCTCACCAAGGACGAGCTCACCGAGTGCAACACCGAATACGCGCAGGGCGGCATAGCGGTGGCGATGGGCGACGACGACGCCCCCGAGTGCCATGCGGAGGACACGCTGGAGGCCGGCGCGGGCCTGTGCGACCCGGAGGCGGTGGAGCTGCTCACCAGCGAGGGCCCCGCGGCGGTGGAGGAGCTCATGCGGCTGGGCATGCGCTTCGACCGCGAGGGCGGGGAGCTGATCCGAGGGCGCGAAGCCGCCCACAGTCGGCGCCGCATCCTCCACGCCTCAGGCGACGAGACCGGTCATGAGGTGGAGCGCACGCTGTCTCGCCGCGCCTCGGTGCACCCCGCCATCGAGATCTTCGATCACACCCTCATGACCGATCTGCTGCTGGTGGAGGGCCGCTGCGTGGGCTGTGACGCTCTGGCGCTGACCGACGGGGAGCGCGTCCGCTTCGTGGCCTCCGTCACGATCCTCGCCACCGGCGGCCTCGGGCAGGTCTACGCGGTCACCACCAACCCGCTGGTGACCACAGGCGACGGCATGGCCGCAGCCTGGCGCGCCGGCTGCCGACTGATGGACATGGAGTTCGTCCAGTTCCACCCGACAGCTCTCTACCATGAGGAATCCCCCAAGTTTCTCATCTCCGAGGCCGTCCGCGGTGAGGGCGCCGTGCTGCGCAACGCCGCCGGCGAGCGCTTTATGCCTGAGTACGACCCGGAGGGCGACCTCGCGCCCCGCGACGTGGTGGCCCGCAGCGTCTTCAGGGAGATGGCCAAGGACGGCCGGGAGTTCGTGGAGCTGGACTTCTCGTCGATCCCCCTGGAGCGCTTCCTGTCGCGCTTCCCGGGCATCGTGGCGGAGCTGCGGCGCCAGGGCTTCGACATCTACCGCGAGCGGGTCCCCGTTGCCCCGGCCGCCCACTACGCCATGTCGGGCGTCTGCACGGACCTGCGCTGCCGCACCGACGTCCCGGCGCTGCTGGCCATCGGCGAGTGCTCCTGCATGGGCCTGCACGGTGCCAACCGCCTGGCCTCCAACTCCATCCTGGAGGCCCTCGTCTTCAGCCTCCGCGCCTCCGACCTGGCCCCGGCTCTGCCCCGCCTCTCCTACGAGCAGCTCGGCGTCGCCGCCGAGCTGGCGCCGCCGCCAGTGCGGGTCGCCGCCCCGGCTCTGCGCGGGGAGCTGCAGCGCCTCATGCAGCAGCACGCCGGTATGGAGCGCGATGAGGAGGGCCTCCGCGAGGCCCAGGAGCAGGTCGAGGCCTGGGCTCGCCAGATATCCACGGTCCCCGTGGCGTCACGGGAGGAGGCGGAGGCGGCGAATCTGGTGACCATGGCCCGCCTGATCCTGACCGCCGCACTCGCCCGTACCGAGAGCCGCGGCGCCCACTTCCGCAGCGACTTCCCGGAGCGCGACGACGCATGGCGCCGGCACCTGGTGCTGCGCGCGGATTCCTCCGGCGCCCTGGCCACGGAGTTCGCGCCCGCGGAGCACCCGCTGGGATAGCACCACAAAGTCTACGGCACGATGACGTGAACCGTGTCCGCCGTGGCCGCCAGCAGGCGCGTGCGATCCCCCGCCCCGATGGTGCCCAGCCGCAGCGGTCGGCCCTCCAGCACCACCACCCCCAGCGGCTCCATGCTTGCGTTGACCAGGTACACTGAGCCATCGTCGCAGGCGACCGCGAGACGGGGACCTCCCCGCGCGTCGCGCAGCAGCGCGATGTCATTCACTGCATCGCCGAAGTCCCGCTGCGCCAGCACCTCCCCGTCGGCGCCCAGCACGTAGACGTAGCCGGTCTCCGACGCGGCGGCAAGCTCCTCCCCCTCCGCCTGGTGCAGGTCCGCGGCGATCAGCTCCGTGAAGGCGAAGCCGTAGTTGGGAAACTCGAAGCGGGTCGGGCCGTCGTAGGTGGCACAGGTGAAGGCTCCGGTCGATGAGCCGTTGGCGACCTCGTAGGCCCCGTCGCCGTCCAGGTCGCCGATGGCCATCTGCACGTCGCCCAGCTCCGAGCGGATGTTGGCCCTCTGCCGGCCCTCAGCGTCGAAGATCTCGACGGAGCCGTAGCGGTTCGCGACCGCTATCTCGAGCGTCCCGTCGCCCTCGAAGTCGTGCAGGGCCATGTCGAGCATGCCGTGCTCGATGGAGTCGAAGCGCCACACCAGGTTGAAGTCGGTGTCGTAGCGCACCAGATTGGCGTTCATCAGGCCGGCGATGATGTCGAGCCGCCCATCGCCGTCCAGGTCATCCACCACCAGGGCGCCCACACGCGGCTCGCGCACGCTGGAGCGCCCCACGCGCAGCGGGATCTCGCAGTGGTGCCGCCGCTCCACCTCGCCGGTGGCGGCGTCGATGACGTGAATCATCTCGTCATCGGCGCCCAACAGCACCTCCAGCGCCCCGTCGCCGTCGATGTCGCCGTGGGCCAGTGAGCGGGTGGTCCCCCCGGCCGCGACGGTCCAAAGCTCCTCCCCGGCGACGGTTACGGCACGCGCCACTCGAGAGCGCAGCACGATCAGCTCCTCTGTGCCGTCGCCGTCCAGGTCCACAGGATACAGCCTCTCAATCGGCTGTCGCTCGGTGCCCGGCTCCACGGGCACCTCCAGCGCGCGCTCGGTCCGCAACTGCCGTGCCTCCAAGGCCGTCTCCCGCGGCGGCGCCGCGCCTCCGGGCTCGGCCGCGCGCGCCACGAAGGCGCCGAAGAGCCGCTCCAGCTCCACGATGCCCGCGGCGGCCTCACCGAACTCAGCCAGGTCCATCTGCAGCCGGCCCTCGTAGAGCGCGAAGGGCATCCCGCCGAGCACCACCGAGGTCAGCTCCGGCGGGCCCACGATGGTGATGTGCGGCGGGTCGGCGCGCAGCTCCCCGCTGAAGGGCTGCTCCGAGTAGATCTCGCCGCGGAAGTCCGTGACGTCGGCGCCCCACACGGTGTCGCGGGTGAAGGCCAGCATCTTCATATCCGCCTGCCCGCCGACCGTGGCCTCATCGCCCACCAGCACCACCAGCCACGGCTCGCCATCGCGCGTCACCACCACGGCCTCGTCGCTGATCCGCCGCAGATCGTAGGCCTTCGGCTCATCGGTAGCATCGTTGTAGAAGAGCGTGTGGAAGGCCCGCGTCTCGCCCGGCTCCATCTCGCCGCCCAGGCGCTGGCGCATGTAGGTGATGTGCCGGCCGACGTGGTTGATGCGCCCGGTCAGCTTGCTCTGCGCCGCGCCGTCGGCCTTCACGTGGAACCGCTGCTCGGGGGCCTGCTCCACCATCTCCTCGGGCAGCGGGGGCGCATCCTCGGCCTCCACCTCCGCCACCACCGTGCCCTCCGCGTCGCGGACCAGGATGCGATCCAGCATCGGCCCCGGCCCCTCCCGCAGCGTAATGGTCACCCGATGCGGCCCGGCCTGGGCGATCTCGATGTTGGGCGTGGACTCGTCCTTGGTCCAGGTGCGCGACGACGGGCCGAAGCTGTCGATGGGGATGTGAAAGGGGATGGTCTCCCCGCCGTCGATGGACACGTAGAAGCTGTCGGCGCCGGTGCTGACCCCGGAGGCGAACAGCGTCATCTCCAGCTCCCCCGCCGGCAGCTCCAGGACGGTGTCGAGCTGGGAGACGCTGGTGCCGAACTTCACCGCCTGCTCCACGCCCTCCGCCGGCTCGGTGACCGTGATCAGCTCCCGGCTCCCCACGCCCCCGACGCCCTTCCGAACGGTGCTGAATACCCGCCCGTCGGCGAGCTGCTGCTCGCCCTCCGCCAGCGTCTTCCAGTTGCCGACGAAGGTGTAGTCATCCGCCTCATTCGCGCGCAGCCGGTCGGTGACCAGCACGAACTCGCCCTTGAGCCAGAAGATGTTGCGCAGCCAGTCCACGCCGTTGTAGTCGTAGACGGCCGTCTCCACGAGCGTGGCGGAGGGCAGGTCCGCGATGGTCTCCAGCGCCGCGCAGGATGGGATCAGCTCCGCCACGCGGCCGTCGCGGATGACGCTCACCCCGTTGTGGTCCGTGGTGTTGCGGACAAGATAGTCCCCGTCGATCAGCCAGTCCTGCCCGTCGGCATAGAACTTGATGATGCAGTTGCCGTCATACTGCAGGTGCTTGCCGCGCGAGTAGCCGTCCAGGAGGAAGTACTCCGCATCCATGTCCAGGCTCTCGCGGAAGGCGATCTTGTCGAAGCACTCCTCCTGAGGGATGTTCGGCGGCGTGGGCTCTCCTCCGTAGTCAGCCATCTCCGTGGTGTAGCGGTAGACCTCCGGGTGCAGCTCAAAGACCGTCGCGCCCACGAGATCCAGCCACTCCACCGGCTCCACGGACGGATCATAGGGGCTCGCGTAGCCGCCCTCCATGACCCGATCCAGCCACCACAGGAAGCGACCGTCTTTGTAGTACCACAACGCCCAGTGCAGATTCCGCGCGTAGACACCGTGCCCGTAGCCGGAGTCCCCGAAGCCCGCGGCGTCCCCCGTATTGTCGCAGAAGCCCACCTCATACTCGGCGTGCCGCAGCACGTTCCCGTTCTCGAAGTAGCTGTAGTCATTCTCGGCCAGCGTGTAGTCGATGGTGTGGCGCGGGACGATGGAGACGTAGCCCGCCGAGTCCTCCTGCGGCTTCCAGGACTTGACCTGCCCGTTGAAGGCCGCGGCGCACTTGTCCAGCATCAGCGCGATCTTCCCGTCCACGTTCCCGTAGTAGCGGTCGAAGTAGCGGGCCATCCAGTAGATGCCCAGCAGCGGAAAGGTGGTGTGGTTCCAGATGATGCCATCGTTGCTCTCGAGCGAGCCATAGTAGGAGGTGTGCGAGGGCAGCACGTAGAGGGCGTTGAGGATGATGTTGGTGCACTGCAGCCGCTCCTGGTCGGTGAAGATCGGCGCCTCCTCCAGCACATCCCACATGGCGCCGATCATGTTCGAGGTGGTCTCCTCGGGCCAGGTATAGTGATGGTGCGGGTCCTCCATGAACCGCTCCCCGGCCAGCATCAGGAGGTGCTTGGCGCGGCGGGCATGCGCCAGGTCGCCGGTGTCGCGATAGCGCTGCGCCGCCTCCCAGAACCGGCGCAGGATGTCCAGGTCCACCTCGGACTCGATGTACTCCTGCGCCTCCTCCTCGCTCATCATCCCGGCGCCGGAGACGACCAGCAGCGGCTCCTCCAGCACCCAGTCGCCATCGGGAATCCGGGCGATCAGGTCCTCGACGCCGGCCGTCAGGCCGTCGAGGTCGGAGGCGCCGACCACCAGGATGTTCGTCCCGAGCGGCCAGTTGTAGGGCTCGTGCACGGTCTGCAGCACGTAGCGCCCCGGACCGGGCGTGAGGGAGTCGATCTGCAGGTACTTGTTCCAGTAGAGGCGCTCGATGACGAAGTTGTTGTTGAGGTTGCCCAGCGCGATGATGGTCCCCTCCGAGCCCACCAGCGAGCGGCAGTCGCTGCTCACCTCCGGGCGCGCGCCGGTCTTCGCCTCAATCTGCGACGCCAGGCGCTCGCCCAGCGCGGCGTAATCGTCGCCCTCGGGCACCGCGATGGTGGCGGCCTGCCCATCCGCGACGATGGGCGTGCGCAGGTTCAGCTCACGAACCTGCTCCACGCCGGAGGCCCCATGCGCCGCCAGCGGATAGCGCGCCCCCAGCGTCTCGGCATCGACGGTCTGCAGCGAGGCGTCATCGATGACGGCCTCGGTGGTCCAGTAGTGCATCGTGTAGATGTAGACTCTGGCCTGCTCCGTGCCGTCGGGGGCCCTGCCGGCAACCATGAACTTCTGCCACGTGCCGAGCTCGGGGGCCATGCGGATGTTGTGGATGTGATCGCCGGGCAGGAAGCGGAGCTGCAGGTTCATCGCGTCGTCGTTGTTGCGCTCAAGCTGCTTGACCCAGACGCTGAGCAGGTAGATGGCGCCCGGCTCGGCGTCCACGGTCTGCACCACGCCGGTGGCGTAGCGGTTGTCGCGCTCCTCCGGGCCGCTGTCGATGAGCCTCACGGCCCGCTCGCCGGAGTGCGCGTCCTGGCTCGGCTCCAGACTGCTCTCGGGCACGCCGCCGCCGTAGCGGCCCCAGCCCTCGGGCACGCCGTCCTCGGCGATCTGCTCGAAGCCGGGATTGGTCAGCAGCTCCTGAGCCCCCAGCGGGGCCGCCAACGCGAACGCAGCCACGACCGTGATCAGGCGTGTGGGGCGCGCCATCGAGACCACCTCCACGGAGCGCTTCAGTGCGCCGGTCCCCTTCGATCCGCCCGCCCCCGACACCTGCCGGCAGCAGGTCCATCCGTCGCGCCGGGGAAGGGGATGGACGCCGTCCGCCGTACTCTACGACGGCACGGTTTCACCGGTCGTACTGAGGCAGACATCCGGTCCGCGTAGGTCGGGCTCAGGCACTGGCCTCCGCGTGGCGAACTCAGCGCCTCACTTCCGCGTAGGTCGGGCTCAGGCACTCGCCTCCGCGTGGCGAACTCAACGCCTGACTTCCGCGTAGGTCGGGCTCAGGCACTGGCCTCCGCGTGGCGAACTCAACGCCTGACTTCCGCGTAGGTCGGGCTCAGGCACTGGCCTCCGCGTGGCGAACTCAGCGCCTGACTTCCGCGTAGGTCGGGCTCAGGCACT
>JBNGDZ010000169.1:0-8931 GCA_049975765.1 Armatimonadota bacterium | reverse complement strand
CTGACTGCTAATGAATCGAGAACCGCACCCGGGGACGCCCCGGGTGCATATCTTCTATGGGAGCAGGGAACAGCGAACAATGCAATGTACTCACCGTAGGGTCCAAAGACATGCTCGGAAGCAATCATCCCGACGGATCGGGCCGCTGATCTTCGCGGCAGCACTGAGCGTGTGTGTCATGCTGCCGGCAGCCGCCCAGAACGGTGAGCGATGGACGGCGGGGTGGCCGAGCGGGCGGGACCAGCGCCGGATAGAAACGAGGAGGGCGACGATGGCTGATACGCAGCAGTGGGTGACCTCCGGATTCGACGGCTTCTCCGAGGGCCGCTTCGGGAACGCCGGACAGAACATGTATGTCTCGCGCGCAGGCGTGCTGCAGCGGATCCACCACTTCGACCTCGATGATGACGGCTACGTGGATCTGCTGGTGTGCAACAGCCAGGACCACTCCGAGAGCCCGCCCACCTACGTCTACCAGGACGTGCTGGGAGAGATGCACAGGCGAGAGCTGCCCGCGGAGGGCGCTGTCTTCGCCGAACTGGCCGACCTCAACGGCGACGGCTACGACGACCTGGTGCTCTCTCGCGTGTACGATGGGATCCGCCACGACCTCAACGCCATCATCTACTACGGCTCGCCCGACGGCCTCACTGACACGCTGCACCAGCGCCTGCCCGCGCCGAGAAGCACGTCCGTGGCGGCGGGCGACTTCACCGGCGACGGTCGGCCGGACCTGGCGTTCACGACCCACGGCAGGCTCCGGGTCTTCTCCCAGACCGAGCTTGGCTTCGAGCCCAAGCGCTATGCGGACCTGGGCGTGGCGTGCCAGCAGCTGACGGCGGCGGATATCGACGGTGACGGCTACGACGACCTGCTGCTGCTGGGCGGGGAGGGCGAGGCGAGTATCCTGTGGGGCGGCGCGGACGGACTCGATCCCGAGCGCGCCTCAGAGGTCCCCACTGAGCTGGGTGTGACCGGGGTCGAACAGGAGCTGACCACCAGCGAGGCCGAGGCGGCCACGGCGATCCGCCCGCTCGCGCGAGTGGTACTGCTCGGCGGCGTCCCGCATCTGTTCATCCCCCATGACACGCACCTGGCGTTGCTGCCGGTGATGCCCGATCGCAGCTTCGGAGAGCCCCTGACCCTCGGCGCTCCGCTGGCCCTGGCGGTGGACATCGGCGACGTCAACGGTGATGGGCACCCCGACCTGGCGGTGGCGGCACGCAGCGGCCGCGACGGCGAGCAGTGCTCATGGGTCTACTGGGGCGGGGAGGACGGCTTCAGCGAAGAGCGTCGCCAGCCGCTGATTGCGGACCACGCGACGGACGTGGCCGTCGGTGATCTTGACGGCGACGGCTGCGATGACGTGGTCATCTGCTGCGGGCACACCGCGGAGTCATTCACCTCTGAGTCACTGGTCTTCGCCGGCGGCCCCGATGGCGCTGCGCGGGAGCCGGTGCGGCTCACCAGCCATGACGCCCGGCGGGTCGTGATCGGCCGCACCTCGGACGATCCCCTGCCACAGGTGATCTTCGCGAACCGCGCCGCCCGGGGCGCGACCGGGGACGTCGATCCGTTCATCTACCATGGCGGGCCGCAGGGGTTCGATCCGGAGCGGAGGACGAACCTCAGCGGCCGGGACGCGGTGGCCGCGGCCGCCTGCGACGTCAACGACGACGGCTATCCCGACGCCATCCTGGCCAACTGCTCCGAGAACGCCATCGACCTCGACCCCGGCTCCTTCGTATTCCTGGGCGGTCCGGACGGCTACTCCTACGAGCCGGATGTCGCTCTGGACACCACACGGGCGCACGGCGTCGTGTGCGCCGACTTCGACCGCGACGGCTACCTCGACCTGATCCTGGGCGGGTTCAACTTCCCCGACCTGCTGATCTTCCATGGCGGGCCAGACGGGTTCGACGCTGAGAACCCCCAGCGAATCCGCATGGAGATCGACGGCGTCACCTACGATCAGCCGCGCTGGCTCTACACCGCCGATCTCGACAACGACGACTGGCTGGACCTGATCATCCCGCAGATCACCTCCGACCGCAGCATCATCCTCTGGGGCTCGCCCGAGGGATTCTCCATCGAGAATCGGAGGATGCTCTCGGTCTTTCACGGGGCCTACGTCCAGGCGGCCGATCTGACGGGCAACGGCTACCTGGACCTGATGATCGGCGGCCATGCGCCCTCGCGCGGCCAGCCGCACGACTCCTTCGTGTACGTCTACTGGAACGGGCCGGAGGGGCTTCGCGAGGAGCGGCGGATGCTGCTGCCCAGCTACGGCGTGAACGCGCTGGCGGTTGCCGACCTGGACGGAGATGGCAACCTCGACCTGGTCGTGTGCAACTACCACAGCGGCACCCAGCGCGATATCGACTCGTATATCTACTGGGGCCAGGAGGACGGCACCTTCTCGCGCTCGGACGTCACACGGCTGCCCTGCCACTCAGCGTCCGGAGCCGTGGCCGCCGACTTCGACGGCAACGGTACCGTGGACCTGTTCATCGCCAACCACAAGATGTGGAAGGACCACGTGGGCCGCTCCTTCGTGTGGTGGAACGACGGGACCGGCTTCTCGCGGGACAACGTCACGGAGCTGCCCACCAACGGCCCACACGGCACCTACGTAGTGGACGCCGGCAATCAGCTTGACAGAGGCCACGAGGAGTACTACATCTCGGCGCCCTTCCGGCTCCCGCCGGGGGCCACGGTCAGGCGCGTGAGCTGGGACGCCGAGGTCCCCGACAGGACGTGGGTGCGGGCGCAACTGCGCTTCGCCGAGAGCGAGGAGGGCCTGGAGCAGGCCCGGTGGCAAGGTCCCGGCGAGGACGCCTGGTTCGAAAAGGGAGCGCCTGTCCAGGGCCTGACGCAGGATCGCTGGGTGCAGTACCGCCTGGCGCTCGGGGCACTGTGGGGCTGCCGCACGCCGCGCGTGACCCGCGTGGTGGTGGACTACGGCCACTGACGCCGGTCCGGCTACTCCACTGCGAGCCTGAACCAGCGGATGTTGGAGACGCACTCCTCATAGCACCAGAAGGCGACGAAGATGCCGCCGTCCGGGAGGCCGATCACGCAGGGCGCGCCGAAGCGGAGGACGTTGAAGTTCCCCACCATGTCATCGCTGGAGCCGGTCAGGCCCTCCACCTCCGCGCCCCACACGGGGCTCTGGTGGAGGGTCTCCCACTGGCCGCCCTCCAGGCTCACCAGGGCGGCCCACAGCCCTGCGCGATCCATCCTGCGGTAGATCGCCAGCACCCGATCGTCGTCGAGCGCCAGCACGTCCATGGTCTGCCCCTGCAGCCCTGTGGAGGTCGGCGCCGACCAGGTCAGACCGCCGTCGTCGCTGAGGGCGTACTGGTTGGGCAGGTCCTCACCGGCCTCCTCATCGTACGCCCACGCCACCGCCAGGAGCGTCCCGTCGGCCATCTGTGCGATCTTTGACTCCCAGTAGATGATCGCGCCCGCCGGATCGCTCATGACGTCCGCGTGCTGCGGCCAGGTCTCGCCATTGTCCTCGGAGATGAAGGCCACCATCTTCATGCCGCTGGGCTCTGAGCCGTCCCACCCGCGCCAGGTTGACGTTGGCAGCAGCCAGCGCCCGTCGCTGAGGGGCACTATGGGGCTGCACAGCTCGAAGGACGGGCCGATCAGGGGAGGGTCGATGGGCCGCGGGGGGGACCACGTTCGCCCTCCATCCCGCGAGCGCAGCAGCCAGAACTGAGTGGGGACGAAGCCCAGGTTGTCGGGGTTCGCCAGACCGTCATCGGGATGGTCGCTGCGGTCGCACTCGTTCACCAGCGCCACGATCTCCCCATCCGGCGCCACCATGATGCGCGCCGAGTCCGAGGTCAGCTCGCGGCGGCGGTAGAGCTCGCCCTGAAGCTCCCACGTCGCGCCCCCGTCGGCGCTGCGCGCCAGATGGGAGTGCATGTCCACGGCCTCAAAGGCCTCCGCCAGCGCCAGCGAGGCCAGCATCTCGCCGTCGTTGAGGGCCACCACAGAGGGGAAGATGGCGTGGATCGCGCGCACGTGCGGCTTGGGATTGCGGTAGATGAGACCGGTATCGAGCACCTGTATGTCAGCCATGGTATGCATCCTTTGAGCGACCGGTATTACTCTTGCGTTTCGGCCTCCGCCTCCTCGAGGCAGGCCTTTGCCTTGGCGGCGGTGCCGAGGCAGTAGAGAGTGCTGAAGTCCTTGGGCCCGTTGAAGATGTGCACGCCGTCGGCGCCCTGTGCGTACCACCGCAGCGCCCGGCGGCAGTGATCGGCCTTCGAGAGGCTGCCGCGCTCCAGCTCGAGCTTCTCGCCACGCGCCAGCCGCTTGTCCTCCTCGGGCGTGAGGTCGTGGCCGGCGGTGATGGCCTCCTCGCCGAACAGCAGCTTGCAGTCGGTGCCCTCAAGCATCTCCACGAAGGGCTGCAGGCTGAACTCAAAGCCGCCGAGCTGGCCGTGCTCTGACACGATGAGCATGTCCAGCAGGCCCTCGTCGATCCAGGTCTCGATGTCCAGGCCCTGCTGCAGGTAGTCGTTGTGATCGACCCGCGCCGAGATGCGCAGCGGGTGTCCCAGTCTCTGCTCGGCCTCGTCCAGCCGCTGCCGCAGCTCGCGCACGAACTGCGTCATGAACTGGGCCCGGTAGCGCCACCACTTTTCCGGCTCGGGCCCCGGCGGCTCCACGCCGTACTCGTCCTTGAAGCCCTCCACCAGGACCGGCTCGAAGCCGAAGAAGGGCGGGTGGCGCAGGAAGTCCATGTTGACGCCGTCGATCTCGTAGCGCATGGTCTCGGAGAGCACGTCGAGGAAGAACTGGCGGAACTCGGGGTAGGCGTAACTCATATGCGGGTGGCGGCCGCCGCCCTGGTTGACAATGCGCAACTCCGGGTTCTCGTGCCAGAAGCTGCCGTTGAGGAAATCGTCGTAGGTCCCTCCGTAGAACGGGCACATTCTCAGAGACACGAACAGGGGGATGCCGTCCTCCTCGGCCTGCTCCGTGACCACATGCAGGGGGTCATTGCCCTCGGCGATGAGCCGCTGGACGGTCTCGGCGGCCCGGCGGTCGCCGCGGCGGAGCTGCTCGAACTCCTCATCGGTGACACCCTCGCCGAGGATATCGCCGACCTCCGTGTCGAAGGTGAAGGTGCCGCCGCACGGGCCAAGGCACCACTCCAGGACCGTGACGTCCGTGTCCTGGTACTGGTGGACCCACTGCTCCAGGTCCTCGCGGGTTGAGAACGCGCCGCTGAAGAACGCGCTGAAGCCGTCGTTGTTGACGATAACCTCCCGGGGCTGCTGCATCTGTTCCTCCGTCATGCTGGGGATGGCCTCAGCCTCATCGGCGGCCGTGGGCGTGCTGTGCCACGAGCAGCCGACGGACAAGAGGCACCAGGTGATGACTGTACACGCCGCGACTGAACGCCCGGTCATGGGGATCATACCGCCTCTATGGACCATTGATAGCCTCCAGCGATGCGGCGGCCGCTGGGCTGCAGAGGCCGTCACACCAGGCTCCCGGGTGCTTCGCCACGCTTGGAGACAACTCCTCCCGGCGACGGCCGGCGGGAGGCTGCGGGGGCGCTGGCGAAGAATGATCTGGTCGCTGAGGCCGCCAATCCGGCACCATAATGTGAGGGAGTGTCCGGCCATGGTGGGCGCAATCCGGCGCCGCATCCGAAAGCCGTGTTCTCTCGCCGCTGCTCTGCTGTGTGCCGTCAGCGTAGCTGCCGCGCAGCAGCACCGATGGGAGGCCCCGCTGCCGGCCTGCGATCTGGAGGGCTGCACCGTCGAGAGCGGCCGGATCGTGCCACGGGCGACATACGCCGTGCCACCGGACGCGCCCCTGCGCGTGGAGGCCGAGCGCGCCAGCGAGACCACCGGCCCGGTGGAGGAGGTCGCGGCCGAGGGGGCCAGCGGCGGCAGCTACCTGCACGTGCCGGATGGGACCTACCAGGGCAAATCTGCGGCGGCGATCCTCTCGCTCAGCATCGCCGAGCCGGGCGACTACCGCATCTGGGTGCGGACCTTCTGGCCCGATATCGGCGGAAACTCGTTCTACCTCTCGCTCGACGGCGGTGAGGACGAAATCTTCGGCAACTCCGAGGGCCCGGAGGTCATCGGCGTCTGGCACTGGGAGCCTGGGCCCGTGTGGCGCCTGGAGCCGGGCCTGCACACCGTCAGGATCACCTGGCGGGAGGACGGCACGCAGCTCGACCTGGCCCTGATGGCGCCACAGGGCTATGAGCCGTCCGACGCGACGGACCTGGGGCAGAACGCGGAGCCCGGCCCGCCGCCATGGCTGCAGGTCACAACACCACAGCTGCGGCCGACGTCCGTGACGGCCTGGCGGCGGGTGGCGGTCAGTCCGGCAGAGCTGGGGGAGGGCGCGCGCCTTGAGGCGTCGGTGGATGGCGGTGAGAGCTGGCTGCAGGCGCCCGAGGGCGATATTGGTGATCTGCCCGTGGCGGGCGATGGCGAGGATGCGCTCCGCGTGCGGCTGCGGCTGGATGGCCCGCGGGAGGACGCCGCGATCGAGGCGATGGAGGTCACCTACGACGGCGGGCCGTGGAAGGCCACGCTCAGCAGCGATCGCGCCTCCTTCGACTTCGACCTCGCGAACGGAGGGTGCATCGGCGTCCACAATCCGGCGACCGGCGCCACCCTCAGTCGCGGCAGAGGTCCACTCTTCCGGCTGCACTATCTGGCGCATGGCGGCGAGGAGATCGTGGCGGTTCCCGATGAGGACGTGACCCTCGTCGCCCACGAGATCAGCCAGGCCCCTCCGGCGGTGGACCTGCGCTTCCGCGTGGAGGTCCCCGGCGGGGCCTGCGAGGTGCTGGTCCAGGCGGTGCTGCCAGAGGATGGGCTGCCGAGATGGTGGATCGAGGTCGCCAACCGCGCGGAGGGCCTCGACATCGTGGAGGTGCACTTCCCGCTGATCCCCGGGGTGCGCGTGGGCGAGCGGGCGGAGGACGACTGGCTGATCTGGCCGAGCTGGGGCTGCCGGAGGATCCCCTGGCCGGCCCGCAGCGCCCCGGGGACGGCCTACTACCCCAGCGGCCGGGCCATGATGAATTGGCTGGATGTCTACGAGGAGGGCGACCGCCCGCAGGGGCTGTACCTGGCGTCGCAGGATGAGACCGTGCTGATGGGCGCGGTTCAGGCCACGGGCGGTGCCGATGGCGAGACGCTGACGCTGGGGATGAGCAAGATGCCGCGCATCCCCCCCGGCGAGAGCTTCCGCACCGAGGACTTCGTGGTCGCGCCCCACGAGGGCGACTGGCACTGGGCCGCCGACCGCTACCGCGAGTGGCTCTACGGGTGGATGCGGCCCTACGAGCCGCCCGAGTGGGTGGTGGAGGCGGATGGGTGGCTGGGCTCGGGCCGGGACGGCGACTTCCTGCGCTACATCCCCAGCCGCTACCGGCTGGCGCGGAGGCTGGGCCTGGACTACGTGGAGTTCTGGGGCCAGATGATGGTGGGCCTGGCGGCCGGCGAGAGCTGCTGCAATCGGCTCTACTTCCCCGACCCCCGCTACGGGACTGAGGAGGAGTTCGCCCGCGCCATCTCCTACGTGCGCCAGGCCGGCGGGCACATCGGCTTCTACACCAACGGCCAGGCCTGGAACCCGCGCTACCCGAGGCTGCGTCCGGTCTACGAGGGCCTGCTGCCCGCCGACGTGCTGATCCCCGACTGGGAGGGCGGCTTCAAGAACCACGCCCTACGGCAGCCGGATGGGAGCTTCTACCCCCAGTATGCCAAACCGCCGGGCGACGACTCGCCGTACCCCTGCTCGTTCTACCTGATGTGCTCGCACGCCGGCGGCTGGCAGGACTACCTGCACCACTACATCGTAGAGCGCTACGTGGCGGAGTACGGCGTGGACGCCATGTACGTGGACCAGGTGGGGGCGGCGGCCGCCAAGGCCTGCTACGCGCTCGGCCACGGGCATGACCACTACGTGGGCGCCTGGGGCCGGGGACATCTACAGAACTTCGAGCGCCTCAAGACCGGCGGGCGAGAGCACGAGCCGCAGTTCGCCCTCGCCACCGAGGGCCTGGCCGACATCTACGGCCAGTGGGTGGACATCTTCCTGCTCTCCCCGGTGGCCAGCGGCCGCTGGCAGCACGTCGCGCCCGAGGTGATCCGCTACACGCTGCCCGAGTTCATCTGCTATGACGGCTTCGCCAACGGCATGGCGGGCGCGACCTTGAGCGATCGGCAGACGATCAACGAGGTCTTCCTGCTCGGGAACCGCTTCGACATCTTCCAGCGCTCCGAGGAGGTCATGGCGCACTTCCAGCGGGTCCTGCGGCTTCGGCAGGAGAGCGGGCCGCTGCTGTATCGCGGTCGCTTCCGGGATGAGATCGGCCTGACGGTCAGCGACGAGCGGGTGCGCGCCAAGCTCTGGCGGCTTGACACCGAGGACGCGCGCGGCTGGCTGGTCAATGTGCTGAACGAGGACGGCGTGCAGGGCGCCTCCATCGAGGTGACCTCCGGCGACCCAGGGCCGGTCCGGGCGCTGTGCGCGACGCTGGAGCAGCCGCTTGAGCCCGTCGAGATGACGCTGCGGGATGGCCGGGCGAGCGTCGAGGCGCCGGCGTCGGAGCTGTCCACGGTGCTGCTGCTCGCGGAGTCGCGCTCGTGGCTGCTGCGCGCCATGGCGCCGGTGACCGCGGCCGGTAACGCGTCCGCGGTTGAGCTGCGGTTCCGCCCGCTGGGGGACGTGGAGGCGCGCTTCGGGACCGCTCGACTGGGCGTCCCGGAGGGCTGGAGCGCTGAGCCGGTGCGGTTTGCGACGAGCCGCTCCCGCGACGTGTCACTTCCGTTCGCCTGTCCCGACGATGCCCGGGCCGGTGGACATCCGGTCACCGTGGAGGTGACGATAGGCGACCGCACCTGGACCTCACAGGAGCACGTGCTGATCGAG
>JBNGDZ010000168.1:7895-8936 GCA_049975765.1 Armatimonadota bacterium | reverse complement strand
GGCGAGCACGCTCAGAATCCCCCTGTACCGGCCGGCGTTCACCGGCCGGCCTGCACGAATCGAAGCTGGACGAGGCCCACCTCGATCAGGTCGCCGTCGTCCAGCAGCGTCTCCTCCACCTCGACCGCGTTAACAAAGGTCCCGTTACGGCTGCCCAGGTCGCGGATGCGGTAGCCCTGATAGGTCCAGTCGATCTCCGCATGGCGCCGCGAGACAGCCCGGTCGCTCAGCGCCAGCTCGCAGGCCTCATGGCGGCCTATGGTCACCCGCTCCCCGATCTCGAAGCTGCCGCCGGCGGGCTGGCCGGCCATCACCACCAGCCGGGCCCCGGGCGGCGTCTCGTCGAGCCGGTGCTCCACCTCGATCCGGCCGGGCCCGCCGTCGCCCTCCAGCGTCACAGCCACGCCACCGCCATAGGCCCACCCGTGCTCGCGGGCGTGCCGCTCCAGGTGCCGACCGAGCTGTTCCGCCACGTCATCGGCCACATCGCCCAGATGCGCCAAAGCCTCATCGGACAGACGGACCGTGTAGCGATTCGGCACGAACGAGGCATCAGTCCCCAGCAGCCTGGCGTCCTCCATACGCGCCTGCAGCCGCCGGGCGATCTCCAGCGGATGGACGCCGCCGCCATCCAGGCGGGCAAGCCCCCCGTCGATGGCCGACTGCAGCGCATCCTCCAGGCGCCTGAGCAGAGACACTGTAACCTCGCCACCCACCCGGATTATAGCAGACAGCGCGAAGCCGTGCCACCGACGCGCCCCAGCGCGGCCCGGCGCTGCCGGTTGCACCCACGCGCCAGGCTCAGCGCCGGGCGAACTGCTCCACCGCGCTGGCGACGCGCTCGCCCAACTCGCGCGCCTGTACGGCGTCCACTGACGGGAAGCAGGCCCTAACCGTCCACTCGCCGGCCCCGAAGCTCTCCCCCGGCGTGAGGATCACCTGCCACTCCCGCGCCAGATGAGTCATGAAACCCCAGGGATCATGACTCCGCAGCGCCTCGGCGAGTTCCATCCCGCCGCGGGCACGCGCCACCTCCAGCAG
>JBNGDZ010000168.1:0-7885 GCA_049975765.1 Armatimonadota bacterium | reverse complement strand
CGATGATCGTGGCGTAACGGCTGCTGGGGCCCTGCGTCCAACGTGGAGTCGCGATCCCCAGACCACGGTACAGCGCCTCGATCCGCTCCGCGAGCTGCCCGCGAACCCACGCAAAGTAGTGCGAGCTGTCGGGCTCCATCAGGTCATACAGCGCGCAGAGGCAGATCAGCGCCTGCAGCGGCGTGGAGAGGCCGCTCATGTGGGTGAAGCTGATGCCCCGGCTGTCGGCGATGACGCGGTCGGTCAGCGCCATCTGCGCCGGGTCGATGGCCCGTCGGCGGTAGCGGCTGTCGACGGCGGCGCGCTGCTCGCCCTCCAGCCCCGACAGGGACGCCTGCGCCACACTCTCGCTGTGCATCAGCACCACGCCCAGCCGCATCCCCGCCAGGCCGAAGTCCTTGGACACGCTGTAGACCCCGATGGTGTTGCGTGGCAGGCGAGCGATCTCCGTCTCCACCGGACTGTCCAGGAACTGCATGTAGACGTAGTCCGAGAGGATGAGCAGGTCCGGATGGGCCTTCACCGCCCGCTGGAGTGCCTCCAGGCTGCCGGGATCGGTCGTCACCGGAACGGGGTTGCCCGGCGAGACCGTGACGGCCATGCGCACGCCCGGATCGATGAGCCGCTCGAGGTCCTCAGCCTCCGCCGCCCAATCGGCCTGAGGATCGCGATGGATGGGCACCACCTCGCAGCCGAGCTGGCACTCCACGAGGTCGCGCAGCGGCTCGTAGGTGGGCCACCACATGGCGATGCGGTCTCCCGGCGAGATGAGGCCGTTGCGCGCGAGAGTGGCGGCGACCTGCGCGATGCCCGTGGTCGCGCCCTCGCAGCCGATGACCTCGAACTGCGCCGCAAGGTCTGCATCGCCGCCGAACAGCAGAGGCGCCAGGTAGCGCGCCATGATGGGCTGCACGAAGTCCAGCGTGGGCGGCTCGGGATAGCCGCGCCCCGCCACGGCCTCCGCGAAGCTGAAGGCAATCTCCTCGCGCGGCCAACCTATCAGCACAGTCCGCGCCAGAAAGTCCCATCCGCGCTGCAGGAAGCGGCAACCCTCCGCCAGGCCTCCCGGCGCGCCGTCACAGCGGGACGCGAAGTCGTCGAACGCCGCCAGGTGTGACTCCGCGCGGTCCAGCGACAGACCGATGAGCGGGTCCTCGCAGCGCCCCGAGCCCGCCTCCGCCGCATACAGCCCCAGCGCATGCCAGGCGGCGAGCACGAGCGGCTGCTGCCAGTTCGCGGCGCCGCGGGAGGCATCCAGCAGCTCCAGATCATCGCGCTCGCATGTCGCCGCCTCGTCCACCAGCGCGTCACGCAGCAGGAACGGGCTTTTCTCGGCCACCCTCAGGTCCACTCGCACTCCTCCGATGCATGGATCAGTCCCAGACCGCCCCTCAGCCGGTGAGTGTACCGCGTCGGCCCAGAAGCGTCAACACGGCGCTGTAGGAGATACAGAAGTGTGACGGAGCAGCAGTCCAGGAGGTGTCGGCAGGCGACTGCAGTGCGCATGCGCCTCCACGGGCCCTCGCCCGCGCGTTCCGCTCACACTCCGCGCTCGAGCCCGGCGACCGGCGCAGTTGTGTGTCGCAACGTTTCCGGCTATCATTGCGGGTCGAGATGCCTGCTATCATCCCGCGAAGTCACGCGAGGCACTGCACCCTGGCGATTGCGCTCATCGCCGGGCTTCTCTGCGCATGCCCCATGGCGGTAGGGCAGGACACCGACCGAACCGACCTGCTCGGAGGGCGCGTGCCGGTACTCGACCCCAATGTCGAGGGACTGCCGGACAGCTCCCTGGTGGACTTCGGCCATCTGCTCGACGGCCCCTGCGGAAAGCGGGGGTTCCTCTTCACCGGCCGTGACGGCAACTTCTACTTCGAGGACGGCACCCGCGGCCGCTTCTGGGGCATCAACGTGGCGAAGGACTCCGTCTTCCAACCCCCAGAGCGTATCGACGAAGCCATCGAAACCATCGCCCGCGCCGGCTTCAACCTGGTTCGGCTGCACCACATCGACGGCGTGACGGGCCTGCTGCCGGCGGAGCGCGCGGGCACCGAGGAGCCCATCGATCCCGAGAAGCTCGCCGCCATCGACCACTGGATCGCCGAGTGCGGCAGGCGGGGCATCTACATCTACCTGGACCTGCTGGACTTCCGGACCTTCCACGAGCGCGAGGGAGTGCCGGCGGCGGAGCAGCTTGACCGGGGCGCCAAGCCCTACGCGGTCTTCAACGAGCGGCTCATCGAACTGCAGATGGACTACGCCCGCGCGCTGCTGGTGGATCACGTCAACCCCGAGACCGAGCTGTCGTACGCCAATGACCCCACGGTCTGCATGGTGGAGATATGCGACGAGAACGGTCTCTTCCTGGCCCAGCGGCGACGGCAGACGCTGATCTCTCCCTATCGCGAGGAGCTACAGCGGCGCTGGAACTACTGGCTGCGCACCCGCTACGAAGACACCGAGGGGCTGCGGCTGGCGTGGACCGACTGGCAGGGCCGCTGCGCCCTGCTCGACGGCGAGTCGCTGGAGGAGGGGACCGTGACCCTCCACGGAGGCGCCGCCGAGCCCGGGCAGCTTGCGGCCAGCATCGGCACGGGCACGCACGGCGCGGGGCGCATCAACGACCTCTCGTTGTTCCTGGCGTCGGTGCATGGGGAGTACTTCACGCAGATGCGCGACTTCCTTCGCGAGCGGAGCGTGCGGGTGCCGATCACGGCCGTGAGCGACTTCGAGTGCGTTTCCGACCTGCGCTCGGTGTACGAGAGTCTGGACTTCGTCGGGACCAACTACTACTACGACCACCCACGTCTGCGGGACAATGAGTGGCGGCTGCCCATGTACTTCATCAACCACACGCCGCTGGGCGACCCCACGGACAGCTTCGCGCCGAAGGTCACGCGCAGCGCCTTCAGCAACCGGCCGGTCGTCGTGCGCGAGTGGGGAGTGTGCTGGCCGAACAAGTTCCGGGGCGTCGGGATGATGGAGGCCATCGCCTACGCCGCGCTCCAGGACGTTGACGCCATGATCCTGTTCACCTACGATCTTCGCCCTGAAGCCCGGCGGCTGAGCTTCTTTGACGTCAGCCGCGATCCCACGCGCTGGGGGCTGGCGGGGGTTGGCGCGCAGGCCTTCCTGCGGCGTGAGATCGACGAGGCAAAGCGGCGGCTCGAAGTCGGCTACTCATACGTTGACAGCTTCTTCCGCAACGGCGAGCGTACGCTGGAGGAGCTGTACCGCGCAGGGCACGTCACGGGCGTGCGCGGACGCTTCTTCGACGATGTCTTCGAGGACGAGACCGACCTCATCGTGGCCTCCGGTCTCAGCAGCGGCGCCGCCTACCTCGGCACACGCGCCGTCATCAGCGCCGAGCAGCGGGCGGAGGACCTGCTTAACCGCCGGCATGAGGCCACGCTGGCCGCCAGGAGCGGCTATGACCTGCCCACCGCCGGTGCAGCCCGTGTGGCCTTCGAGTGGGGCGGCACGCTCTTCGATCCCGGAGCCCGCAGCGTCCGCGCCACGCACCCGGGCTTCAGCCTCCAGGCCGTGGAGGCCGCGGAGCACCTTAGGCCCATCGGCGTCGGACAGCGGGGCCAGGTGACCTTCGGAGTCCGGGACATGCGCCGGGCCAACTGGGTCTATCATGCCCTGGAGCCGGAGGATAAGCTGCGCGCGGCGCTGGACGCGCTCGGCCAGCTCTACGATGAGCGCATCTGTCACGACTACGTTGATACCTCACGCTTCGTCTCCGATACCCGGCAGATCGTCCGCGACGAGGAGGCCGAGCTGCTGGCGGTCAACACGCCCACCTTCCAGGCCGTCGCCGGCGCCCTGGAGAACGCCGCGCTGGCCACCGGCCGGATGTCCGTGCGCAGCGACACGCCCATCGGCGCAGTCTGCTGGCTCAGCCTCGACGGCCGCGGCCCGGAGGAGTCCCGGCGCTGGGTGCTGAAGATGGTCACGATAGCGCTCAACACCGGGGAGGAGAAGTCGCTGCATGTGGGGGAGCGCGAGCGCGCCATCTTCTCACTGGAGGCCGCCGGTGAGGCGCCGGTCATCACCCTGGGCGAGGCGGGCGCGGGTGAGACTATGGTGAGTATCAACGGCCGCGAGCTCGCGCGGGTGGGCCTGGTCAACGGCTCCTGGGAGCTGGCGCGCGACGGCGACCGCTACTACTTCTGGTGCGACACGCCAGGGGCCACGCTCACACTCCCCGAGCCCGACCTGAGCGCCACCGCCTTCATCGACCGCGAGCACACCCGGGCCGTGGCGTATGACGGGGCGTTGAGCTGGCCGGCCGGCGCGCGTCTGGTCGTGCTGCGCTGAGCGCGCAGGATGGGAGGCCGATGATGGACCGCTTCGACTGCGTTTCGCCGCTGGACTTCCGCTACTACACACCCAACGAGAGGCTGCGCGGGCTGCTCGACGACTACGTCACCGAGCGGGCGCGAATGCGCTCGGAGGCCATGGTGGAGGCGGCGGTGGTCCGCGTGCTGGCACGCATGGGTATCTGCTCGGATGAGGTCGCCGACGAGGTGGCCCGTGCCGCCGAGGTCGTCACCCCCGAGGAGGTGGCCGAGGAGGAGGAGCGCATTCACCACAACATCCGGGCGCTGGTCAACTGCATGAAGCGGCACGTCAGCGACGCCGCCAAGCCCTACATCCACTTCACGCTCACCAGCTTCGACGTCATCGACACCGCGACCGCCTGGCGGTTCAAGAACGCCGCTCTGCAGGGCCTGCTACCGCTGCTCGAGGAGCTGGAGCGGGTCCTCATCGATCTGGCGCGGCGCGAGGCCGAGACCCTGCAGATCGGCCGCACCCACGGCCAGCACGGCGAGCCGATCACCTTCGGCTTCGCCGTCGCGGAGTACGTCAGCCGGCTGGGCGGCCGCATCGAGGCCATCCGCGAGGCGGCCAACAACCTGCGCGGCAAGATCTCCGGGGCGGTCGGGGCCTACAACGCATCGTCGCTGATGATCGACGATCCGGAGCAGTTCGAGCAGGAGGTGCTGGCGGAGCTTGGCCTGGAGCCATCGCCCATCTCCACACAGGTGGTGGAGGCCGAGTTCGTGACCGACTTCATGCACGCGCTGATCTCGTGCTTCTCGGTGCTGGCGAATCTCGCCGACGATATGCGGCACCTGCAGCGGACGGAGATCGATGAGGTCGCGGAGGCATTCGAGGCCGAGCAGGTGGGCTCCTCGACCATGCCCCACAAGCGCAATCCGTGGAACTTCGAGAACGTCAAGTCCATGTGGAAGCAGTTCATGCCGCGCATGATCACCGTCTACTCCGACCAGATCTCCGAGCACCAGCGCGACCTGAGCAACTCCGCCTCGCAGCGCTTCCTGCCGGAGATCATCGTGGGGCTGGCGAACTCGGTGGCGCGGCTGACGAGGATCATGGGGCGGCTGGTGACCGACAGCGAGAGGATGCGCGAGAACCTGGCGATGACCGAGGGGATGATCGGCGCCGAGCCGGCCTACATCCTGCTGGCCGCCCACGGCCACCCGGACGCCCACGAGGCGGTCCGCAGGCTGACGCTCCAGGCGCAGGAGACGGGGCGGCCGCTGGGCGAGCTGCTGCAGGAGAGCGAGGAGCTGGCGCAGTACTGGGCGCGGCTCACCGACCGCCAGCGCGAGATCATCCTCCACCCGTCGCAGTACACGGGCATCGCCGCGCAGAAGACACGCGCCATCTGCGACATGTGGGAGGAGCGGCTGGGGGTGTAGCGACGAGCGACGAGCTGCGAGCCACGGCACAGGGGCATGGCTGAGCGCAACTCAACCACGCAGCACCGACGAGCGACAAGCTACAGCAACGCCAGCGATAGCCGCGATGATCCGTGCCACACGAGTCTTATCGATGGGCCGCCCGTCGTGCCGTTTGGAGGGACGGGGCTCCGTTCCCGCCCGGCCGCTGCGTCCATCCTTCGCGCGGGTCGGGCTTCCAGCCCGACAATCGCGCCTGCCGTCAGCTTGTAGCTTGCGGCTTGTCGCTTGCAGCTTGTAGTTTGGAGCAGCGGGACTGCGCTCCCGCCCGGCCGACTAGCCGTTCACGCACTGCACGCTTTACTGCCCGGGCAGCCGCTGCCCTGTGCTCCATCCTTCGCGTAGGTCGGGCTTCCAGCCCGACAAGGGCCGTTGCCGTCAGCTTGTAGCTTGCGGCTTGTCGCTTGCAGCTTGCGTGTCCGCGCCAGCAATCGTTGACGTGCGGGAGGATCCTGTCATGCACCTCATGGGACTCGACGTCGGCAGCACGGGCGTGAAGGCCGTCGTCTTCACGCCCGAGGGCGAGATTGTGGGGGACGCCTACCGGGAGTACCCGGAGGTCTATCCCGCGCCGGGATGGATCGAGCTGCGGCCCGATGACGTATGGGAGGCCACGCGGACCGTCATCGGCGAGGCCGCGGCTGAGGCAGGCGGCGGTGTGAGGTCGCTGGCCATCTCGGCGCTGGGTGAGGCGTTCACCCCCGTCTCGGAGGACGGGCAGTTCCTGCACAACACCATCGTCTCGCCCGACACCCGCGCCACCGCACAGGCCCGGAGCTGGCAGGGGACGCTCGGCGCCCAGCAGGTCTTCGAGATCACCGGCATGCCCCTGCATCCCAGCTTCACGCTCAACAAACTCATGTGGATGCGCGACGAGATGCCCGAGATCCATGAGCGGACCTGGAAGTACCTGCTGTGGCCGGAGACCATCCACCTCAAGCTCGGCCTGACGCCCCGCATCGACCACTCGCTGGCCGGCCGCACCATGGCCTTCGACGTGCGCAGGCGCGAGTGGTCCGCTGTGATGCTGGAGATGGCGCGCATCCCGGAGGAGATGCTGGCCCGGCCCATCGCCCCGGGCGAGGTGGTCGGCAGGCTGTCGGCCGACGCCGCGGCCGAGGTGGGGCTGGAGCCGGGCTGCCTGGTGGTGGCCGGCGGCCACGATCAGCCGATGAACGCGCTCGGCGCGGGCGTGGTCCGCGAGGGCATGTGCGTGGACGGCATGGGCACGGTGGAGTGCATCACTGTGGCCTTCGATGAGCCGGTCCTGACCGAGGCGATGCGCACACACAATTACGGTTGCTACCCGCATGTCGTGCCGGGCATGTACGCCACCATCGCCTACAACTACTCCGCCGGCTCGATCCTCCGCTGGTGGCGGGACCAGTTCGGCGAGGCCCAGTTGCGCGAGGCCGAGGAGCGCGGCGTGGACGTCTATGACCTGATCCTCGCCGACCTGCCCGAGGCCCCCAGCGGCCTTCTGTGGGTCCCCTACTTCGCGGGCTCAGGAACGCCCTACCTGGATCCGGACGCCAGGGGCGCCATCATCGGCCTGACGCTGGACACCGACCGCAGGCGGCTGGTCAAGGCCCTCATCGAGGGGACCTGCTACGAGCTTGACCTGAACGTGCGGGCGCTGGATGAGGCCGGCGTCGCCATCGACCGCCTGCGGGCCACCGGCGGCGGCTCGCGCAGCGACGTCTGGCTGCAGCTCAAGGCCGACATCACCGGCAGGCCGGTGGTGCGCCTGAACGTGGCCGAGTCCGGCTGCCAGGCCGGCGCGATCCTCGGCGGCGTGGCGCTGGACGTGTGGGCGGACGTCACCGAGGCGACGGAGGCGCTGGTGGCGGAGGGCGAGGTCTTCGAGCCACGCCCCGACGCTCAGGAGCAGTACGCGCCTCTCCGCGAGGTCTACGCCGATACCTGGCCGGCGCTGCGGGAGATCGCGCACCGACTCTGAGCCCAGCGAGGGGTGTGAGCACCCATGGCGGAGCGCACCATCCTGCTGACCGGGGCGGCGGGCCGCATCGGCCGCGCCGTCGCCCAAGGCCTCAGCGACAGGCCCGGCCTGCATCTCACGGACATCATTCCGGCCGATGAGGCCCAGGCCCGCC
>JBNGDZ010000167.1:0-8936 GCA_049975765.1 Armatimonadota bacterium | reverse complement strand
CTGCTGGATCGCCTCCTGGCGGCGGTGGTAGCGCCGGCAGCTCGTGACGATGAACTGCAGCACCGCCTCGTCGATGAGCGTCACTCGGCTCCGGTAGGGCTCCTCTGTGGCCAGACGCTTCGCCTCGGCGATCGGCTCGATGAAGTGGCTCAGGCGCTCGGGCGGGCAGTAGATGGTCCACGAATCGCGGTCGGTGAGCCCGCTGACCCAGCTCTCACCGTCGAAGGCGTAGGCCTCATCGCTGAAGCTGCGCCGAGCGAGTCCCGGATCCATGTACGTGTCTTCGATGCGCTCGAAGAACGTCGCCATCGGGTCCGCCGCCGGGCCGTAGAAGCGGTGGTAGTAGTCGTCAAGCAGGTCCTCGATCTCGAGTGCGGGATCGTCCAGGAGCTTGAGCGCGAAGTAGTAGTTCATGTGCTGCAGGGCCGGGTTGTTCAGCCATAGCGCCAGCGGAGTGTTCCAGGCGGTGTTGATCTCGATGAACTCCCCCTCGATCCGCAGCTCCCGCAAGAAGCGCATGTCCTCAGCGATGCGGTGAGGCACTATGCCCGGGAAGACGTCGCGCCGCCCCCACTGGGGCATGTTGTAGTACTCCCAGACGTAGAGCCGCTCGACCGCCTCACGCCACTCGCGGAGCGCCCGGTGGTAGGCCTCGTCATAGGCCTCCGTGCGGTTCTTGACCTGGGGCTTGGAGACCATGATGCCGACGTTGGGCTCGAAGAGCATCCCGCGCGGTGCGAAGAAGTACTCTCGGTAGGCGCAGCAGGAGACGGTCGCCTGGGGAGCCATCTCACGCAGCTCGCGTGCAACGCTGTTGACGAACTCGAACACGTAGCGGCTGGCGCGGTCGTTGGAGAAGCCGTTGCCGATCTGTCTGCTCGGCTCGTCCAGCAGAAGCTCGCGAGAGCGCTCGTCGTGGGACCAGCGGGTGGTGTCGGAGGGCATCACCGGGAAGATGCCGTTCGCGATCCACTCGAAGTAGATCGGGCGCCCCTGAGCGTCGGCCCGCCGCCCGCGCATCCAGGAGCCGATATCCTCCACAACCTGCCTGACGACGGCGTCGCTGGCGAGATTGATCTGCGGGGGCATGGGCTGGCCCTCGGGACCGACGGCGAAGTACTCCGGATGGCTCTCCAGGAACCGGTCGGGCCAGGCGTTGAAGGAGTGATTGGCATTGAAGAACTCGCCGCCGACGCGCTGGCGCAGCCAGTAGAGACTGCAGTCGCGGTTGGAGAGGCGCAGCTCCGGGTCATCGAGCAGCGCCTGCATCGCCTGCCTGTCGCTGAAGTCCCAGAAGTACAGGCTGCGAGGCATGGGGCTTCCCCGGTGGAGCTGGCGGTAGCGCGCCCAGGGCCTCCGCCGTCTGTGCAGGTCGGCAAAGGCGAGCGTGCGGCGCTCCGGGACCACCGTCCAGGCGTCTCCGGGCAGATACCAGCGGACGCCGCAGCAGCGTTCCAGGAACTCATAGACGGCGTAGAGGGAGCCGAGCGCCTCATACTTGCTCAGCCAGTCAAAGCCCTCCCACACGCCTCGCCCCTCGTAGTCGAGTGGCGCACGGACATCGTGATCGCGCCCCATCAACAGCAGCACGCCCGGAGCGGCCCGCACCAGGAACTCCTGGCGGTTGAAGTCATCGTTGCGCCAGCCGCGACTGCGGGTGATCGCGCTCTCCCCGACCAGCACCATCGGCCCCTCAAACGGGGCCTGCGCATCGGTGGCGACGGGCAGGCGGACGCCCCTCATGGCCTCCAGGTGCATGTTCAGCTCCGCCACCGCCAGCCGCACCGCCGAGGTCGGGTTAGAGGCCGTGACGATGGTGGCGGTCGGCGACCCGTCGCGCACCAGCACGACCTCCGCCAGCTCAGCGTCATCGACCGCACCCAGCAGAGGCAGCGGTTTGGCCTGGGCCGGGGCGGGCATGCACATGGCGGCGAGGCTCGCGAGAATCACGGTCAGCCCGGTAATGCGTGCGCTGCGCTCGATCATAGGATTCTCCTGGTGACGGGAACGGTGCCGGTCCGCCGCCGGCATTCGACGCCGTGATCGGCAGTGACCTTCACGGCCATCGGATCTTTCCCTGCCCTGGTCCGCAATTGTGGGCAGTGGCATCTGGCCACCCCCCTCGTGGATCGACTGAGGGTGGGACGACACATGGCGGTCCGGTCGCGGTCCGGTAGGGCGCCGCCTCCTCCACGCCCTCGATGAAAGCCATGTAGTTGGGCACCGGCACATTCTCGCCCACGATGGTGTTGACCGCCGCGACGTAGCGGCCGCCGGGCTTGCCGACCTGCACCATCTGCCGGGCCATCTCGCGGATGCGCTCCGGCGTCTCGGTCGCCAGCACTACGGGATCGAAGTTGCCGAAGAGCGTCATCCGATCCCCGAAGCGGCGCTTGACCTCGGCCAGGTCGTTGGCCTGCTTCTCGACGCCATGGGCGCCGACCATCCCCATCTCCAGCCACACCGGGTAGACGTCGTCGATCTTCCCGTCGGTGTGCATCATGATGGTGATGCCCGCGTCGCGCAGCATCTCGCAGGTGGCCCTCGTGGGCTCGAAGATCAGTTTACGGTAGGTTGGGGGGCTGACCATCAGCGCGGTCTTGAATGCGCAGTCGGCGTCAAAGATGGCGATGTCGGGCACGATGCCCGTCGCCAGCACCTCCCGGAGCACACGCCGGTTGTAGACCTCCACCCGCTGCATGTACTCCCCGAGCAGCTTCGGCTGGTCGTAGACCATCAGACAGAGGCGCTCCATGCCCAGGCCGGTCGCCGCGGAGTGGAAGCAGTGCAGCATGAAGATGTGCGAGAGCAGCCCCTCGGCGTGTATCATCTCCGCCTGCGGGGCGTAGTGCTCGGCGATCTGCGCCGGATCGCCCTGCCCGAGCTCGTCCAAGTCCTTCGGCGTCACCGCCGAGCCGCCGGCGTAGTGCGAGGTGCCGTCGGAGGCGACCGCGTTGCGGGCGCCGATGCGCGTGCCCCAGGAGGTCGCTCGCGCTGAGCCCCATCCGATCTCGCTGGCGAACTCCAGGCTCCTCTCGAAGACCCGGTCGATGGGCCGGCCGATGATGTGCGTCTCTATGGCGGGGTTGTGGAAGAACAGCTCCTGGCGGGGGACGCGATCGGGCACCTTGCCCTGCAGCGTGTCCCACAGACGCCGGGCCTGGGGCCGCAGCCGAGCTCGGCGGGGGTGTTCGGCCATGCGTCAGGCTCCCATCCAGCATCAATCGCAACGGACTGGGACTTCGCTTCCGGTCGCTCAATACCTGCTCACGGCCCGAGGGCCCCTCTCGTGCCGGAAGCGTGCTTGACCGCGGCGAGGTCGCGCGATAGTATGGACATCGTGGTGGCGCAATCTGAACGGGATAGGTGAGAATGGTATGGCGAAGCCGATAGACGTCGAGGGGGCGAACTTCCACACCGAGGTCCTCAAGTTCGACGAGACTCCCGTGCTCGTGGACTTCTGGTCGCCCTCCTGCGGCCACTGTCTGGCACTGAACCCGCACTTCGAGCAGCTCGCCGCGGAGCGGGACGGTCAGGTGCGGTTCGCGAAGGTCTCCTACGCGGACAATTCGGACCTGTTCAGGGACTACAATGTGCGGGCCACGCCCACACTGGTGCTGTTCAGGGCCGGCGAGGAGATCGCGCGCACCGTCGGCGCCAAGCGGGCCGAGGAGCTGGACGAATGGCTCCAGCAGAACCTCGCCGATTGATCCCTTCTACGAGCGAAGCCCGGCTCGCGCCGCACCGTGTGGCGTGAGCGGTCCTCACGGAGGTCCACATGGCGCAGGGCGATCTGACCTGTGACGTGCACATAGTCGGTGGCGGTCCTGCGGGATACACCGCCGCCATCTACGCTGCCCGGGCCAATCTCGAGACCGTGGTCTCCACGCCCATGACGCTTTCGGGGATGATGGCGATGGCCCCCAGCGTGGGCAACTGGCCGGCGCAGGTCGAGCCCGCTCCCGGGCGCGACATCCTTCAGCGCATCCACGAGCAGGCGCTGAGGTACGGCGCCGAGGTGGTGCTGGAGACGGTGGCCGGGGTTAACTTCAGCGCCGACCGCGGACTGCAGGTCTTCGGCGGCGCGCAGGTGCACGTTGCCCGTGCCGTGATCATCGCCACTGGCGCGATGAATCCTGCTGAGAAGGTCCCCGGCGAGGAGGAGCTGCTGGGCCGCGGCGTGGCCTACTGCGTGGCCTGCGACGGCCCGCTGTTCGCCGGCGAGGACGTCATCGTGGCCGGCTCCGACCAGCAGGCCCTGGAGGAGGCGCTGGCGCTGAGCGAGATCGCCGCCAGCGTGACGCTGACAGCGGCCGTCCCGGAGCTCGACCTTGACGCGCACATCCAGCATGCTCTGCAGGCGGCTGAGAACATCGACGTGCAGACCTGCCTGCGGCTGGACGAGATCCTGGGCGACGAGGCCGTGGAGGGCGCGCGCTACACGGACCCGGACGGCGAGGAGCGGGTCATCGAGGCCGACGGCATCTTCGTGTACCTGCGCGGTAACGCACCGGCCACGGACTTCCTCATGGGTGCGGTTGACCTCGACGACGAGGGGTACATCGTCACCGATGAGGATCTTCATACCAGCGTTCCGGGCGTCTTCGCGGCCGGCGATGTGCGCGCCAAGTGGGTGCGGCAGCAGTGTGTCGCGGCCGGAGAGGGGGCGGTGGCCGCCCTCGGCGCCGAGCGATCTATCCGCGGCGGCGAGCAGATCCGCGCCGACCGCGGCGCCGCCACATAGGGCACAGCGACGCGACAACGACGTGCGGAGGTGGAGGAAGAGGATGGTACTTGTCGCCACAGGGATGGGCCTGGTCGGCCTTGACGACCGCGGCACCGAGCTGTTCCGCGCGCTGACCGACCACGAGCTCAGTCGCCTCTACGTTGACCCCGAAGGCCGCATACTGACCATCGCCGACCAGCGCGCCATCCTGTGCGCGCCGGCGACAGATCAGGCCGACCGCGACGGCGCCTGGGAGCGCCTCGGCTCGCTCCCGGAGGACACGCAGGCCAACTGCCTGGCGGAGCTGGGCGGCCGGCTCTGGATAGGCGCCGCCGACGCCAGACTGTGGGTGATGCCCGCCGAGGGCGGCGCTCCCCGCCGCCTGCGCAGCTTCGATGACGTGGAGACCCGGGAGAGCTGGGACACGCCGTGGGGCGGTCCGCCGGACGTCCGCAGCATCTCCGTTATCGCGGGCGACCGCCCCGCAATCTACGCCGACATTCATGTCGGCGGCATCGTGCGCAGCTTCGACCTGGGCGAGAGCTGGTCGCAGGCCGCCGGCAGCCTGCACCGCGACGTGCATCGCGTCAATGTGCACCGGCGCCGGCCGAACCGCGTCTACGCCGCCACCGCCCGGGGGTGCTTCATCAGCGAGGACCGCGGGGAGACCTGGAGCCAGCACCTGGAGCCGTTCGAGCCCCGTCAGTACCAACGGTGTGTGATGCCGGACTTCGCGGATCCCGACCACTTCCTGTGCGCCGTCTCACTCGGCCCGCACCCGGAGGGTGAGACCGGCTGCGAGGCCATGATCTACCGCACCGAGGACGGGGGGGCGAGCTGGGAGGCCGCGCACCAGGGCCTGCCGGAGTACTTCTACCACAACATCAACACCCACATGCTGTCCGCCTCCGTCCAGCGCCCGGGGGTGTTCGCCTTCCACGATGACGAGGAGGCCGTCTACCTCACCGAGGACGGCGCGCGGAGCTGGCGGCGGATCGCGGGCGTCGATGACGCCCGCGCGGTATTGGCAATCTGACGGGTCTCGGCCCGTGGGGATTGCCGCCGCGCTCGGACAAGCGTCAGCCGCAGGAAATGCTGGACTGAGGAAGGGCGAGTGGCGGCGATGCGCAGGCTACTGATGACTATCGCAGTAAGCGGGCTGATCGTGATCCCGTGCTGCGCGTGGAGTGCAGAAGAGGGCCCGGTGCTGCACCTCAGCTTCGACGATCAGGACGCCATCGGGCGGGACAGCTCCAGTCACGACAACCACGCCACCGCCCACGGCGACCCGACCTGGGTGGAATCCGGCGTCTCCGGGGGAGCCCTGAGGCTCGACGGCCTGGACGATTACCTCGACTGCGGCAACCCCGAGGGCCTGCAGCTGGGGACCGGCGACTTCACCCTTGAGGCCTGGCTCAAGACCGACAGCCGGGACGCCTACATGCTGATCGTTAGCACGGGACGCTACGGCGCAGGCTACGGGCTGTTCTCGCTGAGCATCCGCGAGGAGAACGTGCTCAATGCCGACTACCGCTGCCGTGACGAGAACGGCACCATCGCCTGGCGCAGGCGACAGGCGCCCCCGACCCTCCCCCCGATCATCACCCGCCAGCCGATAAACAACGGTCGGTGGCATCATGTGGCGGTCGTGGCGGACCGCGACCACAACGGCGGCATCCCCCGGCTGTATCGTGATGGCGTCGAGGTGACAGAGGGAAGCGCCATCGCCGGGGGCGCGTTGCCGGCGACCTCCATCACCGTGGCCAACTCCGATCCGCTCTTCATCGGAGCCCAGAGCCCCGACCCACAACGCTTCTACGCGGGGCTGATCGACGACGTCAGGCTCTACCGGCGCGCGCTGAATGGGGACGAGATTATGGCCCAGTATCAGGCCAGCGAGCCCGAGCAACAGCCGCCCCCGCCGCTGCCCGAGGCCGAGATCGAGCTGCCAGAGGTGACTCCGCTCCAGTGGGAGATGGATGAGTTCGTCATCATGCCCTGGGGAGGACCCTCACTGCAGCCGGACGTGGAGGGCAATGACGCTCTGCCCCAGGTCATCAAAGACGCGAACTTCAATGTAGTGCTCTGTCACCTGGACAAGCTGGAACTCTGCCGGGAATGGGGCTTCAAGGCCCTTCTCCAGGGCGTCTCCCCGCAGGAGGCAGCCACGCTCAGGGACGACGAGGCCGTCTGGGGCTACATGATCAAGGACGAGCCGAAGAACCACACGGAGTACCCGGCGCTGGCCTGGCGGATGCAGGAACTGCGCGAGGCCGATCCCAATCATCCCGGCTACATCAACCTCGGTGGCAGCCTCAACGGCCATCACCCGCTCTACCTGCAGATGGTCAAGCCCGATCTGCTCAGCTACGACTACTACCAGTGGTCGTGGGGCCAGGAGAGGCACTTCTCGCGGCTGGAGGAGTACCGCCGCGGGGCTCTGGAGCACGATATGCCGCTGATGGTCTGGGTGCACGGCAACGCCGGTCCGCCGGAGATGCGCGAGGACGAGTACTACTACCACGCGCCGGACAACCAGCAGCGCATGCGCCACAGCGTCTTCACCAGCCTGGCCTACGGAGCCAAGGGTATCCAGTGGTTCCACGGCAAGCATCTGTTCGCCGGCGATCACCTGCGGCCATGTGGTCAGGACGTCGCCGCCATCAACGCCGAGCTGCAGAATCTGGGGCCGAAGCTGGTCGAGCTGGAATCCGTTCGGGTCTATCACACGCCTCCGCTGCCCGCAGATACTCAGCCGATCCCCGACGGCTACTGGGTGCAGCTCTCCGAGGGTGAGTTCGTGCTGGGCATGATGCGCCACCCCGACCAGCCCGATACCGAGTACCTCATGCTGGCCAACCGCGACCATACCAGCGACGCGACGGCCCTCCTGGACATAGCGCGTCAGGGCGTTGACGTTGAGAGGCTGAACAAGGACACCGGGCAGTGGGACCGCCAGGAGGTCGCGGAGGCCGACGGAGCGAGCCGCGTTGCAGTCCCGATGGCCGCCGGCGACGGCGAGCTGCTGCGAGTGCGTTGAGGCCTGGGCCGGCGGCCGGCGCTGTGATGCGCGGCCTCCACATGCTGCCCGCCGGCAGACAAGCAACAGCCGCGCGCCGCTCGTCATGGGAGAGGATGGTCATGGTCTCGGATGACCCCGGCCGCGAGGCAGACCACTACGCGGGCGACGAGGATGGCGCAGAGGCGCTACACGCTTCGGCGGCCCATGAGCGCGTCATTTTCCTTGAGACCGGCCCGTGGGATGATGCCGGACTGACCGCCCCCGAGTGCGGGCTGCAGTCGCCGCACTACGGCTCCACGCGCAGGAGGGTGCAGGAGGTCCCCGGCGAGGAGCTGGAGGGCGTCACCGTTGCCTCGATCTTCATCGGCTCAGAGATCACCGCCGAGCAGCTTGATCGTATGCCACGGCTCAAGCTCCTATGCACCAGATCCACGGGGTACGATCACATCGACCTGGAGGCGTGCAGGGCGCGGGACGTCGTCGTCTGCAACGTCCCCGCCTACGCGGAGCACACCGTGGCCGAGCACACCTTCGGGCTGATGCTGGCGCTGTCCCGCAGGATTCTGACCGCCTACGAGCGCACCCGCCGGAACGACTTCCGGCTGGAGGGGCTATCCGGGTTCGATCTCAAGGGCAAGACTCTAGGCGTCGTCGGGGCCGGGGCCATTGGGCTGCGCGTCATCCGCATCGGCGTGGCGGTCGGGATGCGCGTGCTGGCCTACGACGTGAACCACCAGCCTATCCTGGCGGACGTGATGCAGTTCGAGTACGTATCGCTGGATGAGCTGCTGCAGCGCTCCGACGTCGTGTCGCTGCACGTCCCGCTGCTGCCGGCCACGCGGCATATGATTGACCGTGAGGCGCTCTCGAAGATGAAGCAGGGGGCGCTGCTGATCAACACCGCTCGCGGGGAGCTTGTGGACACGGAGGCCCTGCTCGAGGCGCTTTCCAGCGGCCATCTCGGCGGCGCCGGGCTGGATGTGATCGAGGGCGAGGAGCGCATGGGTGACGAGGCCCAGATGGCCTCCTCTGACGCGCCGCGTGAGCAGCTGGCCGCCGCCGTGCGACGCTACGCGTTGCTCAGCCGCGACGACGTGGTCGTTACGCCCCACATGGCGTTATACTCGCGTGAGGCGCTGCAGCGGCTGCTGGAGGAACCGGCCCTCCTGGAGGGCGTAGACGATTCCA
>JBNGDZ010000166.1:0-8939 GCA_049975765.1 Armatimonadota bacterium | reverse complement strand
GTGCAGGTCGAGCCCGGGGAGGGGGCCGAGCAGGAGACGGCCGAGGAGGGCCCGGTGACCGGCGGGGTCGAGCAGGCTGAGCCGGTGGAGGCGGACGACGGCCAGGCGCCCATCGAGGCGGAGGAGGGCGAGACCCCGGTCGAGGACCTGGAGCCGGTGGAGGGCCCCGTGTACGCGCGATTGCTGCTGGACTCGGTTTACTGCCGAAGCGAGTCAGAGGTGGATCGAGCTACGGACTCCGATGAGCCGTACTTCATCATCACCGGCTACGCCACGCACCGGGATCCCGCGGCGTGGTCCACGGGCGAGCCCAAGGTGTTCGGCGATGTTGACGACCATGAGAACCGCCGCTTCGAGGAGCCGCAGCGGGTGGTCTTTGAGGGCGAGGTGCCCGAGGGCTGTCGGCTCGGGTTCACGGTGCTGGCTATGGAGAGCGACGACTGGCCGTCAGAGACGCGTGCCAGGCTCGCAGAGCGCGTCGCCGAGCAGGTCAGCCTGGCGGTGACGGGATCGGCCGAAGCAGCCATCTCCGAGGATCTTGGGGGGCAGAGCATGTGGGAGCAGCCCGAGACGGTCGACTGGGACCCCATCACCTACCTGGCGAGCTGGTACCTCGACAACCTCGGTGAGCTGATAAACTGGCTGGTCGGCGGCGACGACGACCGTGTGGCCTCCGCCGGGGTGAACCTGTCCCACGATGAGATGGCGACCTGGCGCGGGCGGAGCCTGGTCCGGGACATGCCCACGGTCGTCCTCGACGGTGGCGATGAGGGCCATTACGGCATCCGCTGGCACATCGAGTTCGAGCCAGACCTGACGGCCACCTTCGACGCGCGCTTCACGCGTTGGGATGAGCTGGCAGTGGGCAATCTCATCGGCGGCCCCCAGGCCGAGATACTGACCGCTTGCGATGACGACGCCTCGGGCGACAACGGGAAGTTCCGCATCTACAGCGGGGAGGGTGAGGCACTGGGCCAGTTTGAGGCCTTCTTCACGAACTACGATCACGTTGCCGTCGGCGACGTATGGGGGACCGGTTACGATCAGGTCGTGGTGGCATCGGATGACCACGGCGGGATGATCAACATCTATACCGCCGCCGGCCAGCAGCTCTACAGCTTCCCGACCTCATTCGGCCACTTCTACGGGCTTGCGGTGGGCAACGTGCTCGGCGATGCGCGCGACGAGATCCTCGTGGCGCGGTGGCGCGATGAGACAGTGGCCGTCTTCGACGGTCACGGTGAGGAGCTCGTCTCGCTCAAGCTGGGCTGGGACTTGGAGGGCACCCGGTACACCGATGATACGACCCGGCATGATGCCTTCCTGGTCGGCGACGTGCTTGGCGACGACTTGGAAGAGATTGTGATGATCGACAACAGCGGCGGTCGGGAGAGCCGGGTCCTGATCTACGACACAGAGCAGCTCGACCTGGGCGTGGAGGGACAGGGCGGCGTCGCCGGCGGCTTCGCCGCTGGAGCCGACATGATCCCGCAACAGCCGCTGGCGACCGCAGAGGTCTTCTTCAGTGAGCTTGACGCGGCGGCACTGGGTGATCTGGACGGAGATGGGAAGTGCGAGCTGCTGCTGGCGGCCGATACCGGAACCGGAGGCCCCGGCTGCTACATCAACGTCTGCGACCTGCCAGCCGGCTCCAAGTCGGAGATCCGGGATTGGCCCATCCTCACCAAGTATGACGGCTTCGCCGCGGGCGACGTTATGGGCGTGGGTGCCGACCAGATCATCGTGGCAACCGACGACGATGACCGCATCTACGTGACCAGGTAGCCGACGCCTCCCGCCAGGCGACGCATCGCCCGGGGCATGGGGCAGGTGTGTTCCCCACGCCAGCGCCTCAGCCCTCACCGACGAACCGCGCGAAGCAGTCCACCATCATGCAGATGGCGACGGATCCGGGGTCAGGGACTCCGATGCTCTTCTCCTTCAGCCATCCGCCCCTGCCGTGCTGGGCCTCCATCTGCTCGGTGCGCTCCAGCGCCTGCAGGCAGGTCTCATGCGCGGCCCTGGCAGCGTCGGGGAGGCTGCTGCCCGCCGCCACCTGCTTCTCCAACTCCTGAGCCATGGGCAGGATGACATCCAGAATGGTCTTCTCCCCGGGCTTGGCCCCGCCGCGGGCGCTGACGCCCGACGCCGCGGCCTCCAGCATGCCGGGCAGGTCCTCGACCTCGATCTCGGCTTTCCCCGTGATGTGCTTGCCGGCGCTCATCAGGGCGGTGGCGAAGATGGCCCCGAAGGTGGAGGCCGCCTCACGGTTGAAGCTCATCCCGCTCTTGGCGAGGACCACCCCCGGCTCCTCGCCCTCCAGCTCGGACAGGCCGTCCGCGATAGCCTTCATGCCGATGGCGATGGTCACGCCCAGGTCGCCGTCGCCCATCTGCGCATCGAGCTCGCGCAGCTTCTCCTTGTGCTGTGGCATCTCGTCGGCGAGCATCTCCAGGAAGGCGATGACGTCGCCGCCGTCGAGCTTCTCCATCGGATGACTCCCTTCGGCTTCGGTTCAGGCTCGGTGCGACTTCGGCTCCGGCGCAGGGCCGTTACTGAGGCCACTGCGGCAGGAAGGGCGAGTAGGCGGGCGCGTCCAGAAGGCGCTTGAGATCGCCGTCGAGCTTCAGTAGGCTCACCGACGCCCCGGCCATCTCCATCGATGTGGCGTACTCGCCGACGTAGGGCCGGTAGACATCGATGCCGGCCTCGTCGAGATTGTGCTTCACGCGCCGGTACATCACGAACAGCTCCTCGGGAGGCGTGGCGCCGAGGCTGTTGACCAGCACCGCCACCTCGTCGCCGCTCTCGAAGGGCAGGTCCGGCAGGATGCTCGCCACCATCTCGTCCACGACCTCATCGGCCGGCCGGATCTCGCCCCGCCGGAGGCCCGGCTCGCCGTGGATGCCCATGCCCAGCTCCATCTCGTCCTCACCGATCTCGAAGGTGGGCTCACCGGCCGCGGGGATGGTGCACGGCGTGAGGGCGACGCCCATCGAACGGGTGTTGAAGATGGCCTGATCCGCGGCCTTCTTGACCTCCTGCAGGCTGGCACCCTCCTCGGCGCGGGCGCCGGCGATCTTGTAGGCGAAGAACAACCCCGCTACCGCCCGGCGCTTTTCCATCTCCGCCACCGGCGCGGAGACCACATCGTCCCTGACCAACGAGGTCTCCACCTCGATATCCTGCGTCTCAGCCATCTCCGCGGCCATGCCGAAGTTCATGACGTCCCCGGAGTAGTTGCCGTACAGGTGCAGCACCCCGGCTCCGCCGTGGGCCTCGGCAGTGGCGGCGAGCATGTCGTCGGGCGAGGGCGAGGAGAAGACGTTGCCTATCGACACTGCGTCCAGCAGGCCCGGCCCCACGTAGCCGAGGAACACCGGAATGTGTCCCGAGCCCCCGCCGGTCACGATGGCCACCTTGCCCTCCACCGGCCCGTCGGCGCGCATGAGCGCCCGATCGCTGCCCTCGCAGCGTTTGAGATGACCCGGCCATGCCGCCAGGATGCCCTCCAGAGTCTCGTCCACGAACTCGAACGGGTCGTTGATGAGCTTCTTCACGGGCGGCGCCTCCCGCGTGCAGCGCTGTGTGCTCGCCATGTAGCGTTCGCGACCCGGCTCAATCGACCTCCTGCCCCTGGACAGGTGAACCTCCGTCTCAGGGCGAATGGGCGGCGTGCGGATTGGGGGGAGTAATGGCGGCGGAGGTGCCGACGATGCGTGTGACGGCCATAGCGTGCCTGCTGTCCCTGGCAGTGGGAGCCGCAGCGGATCTGACGCCGCAGCAGCGCGTCGGGATGCTGTGGGACCGGGCCGACCGGCAGATCGACTTCAAGAAGCACGACGATGCGCTTGCCACCGGACGACGGGCCGTTCAGATCGCGCCGGAGAGTGCCGAGGCGTGGGCCCTGCTGTCATTCACCCGCTGGATGCACCCCGACGTGCCGGACGCCAGTGCTGGGGAGGCCGCCCTGAAGGCCGTCGGGCTGGATGCCGACTGCGCTCTGGCGCACTATGCGCTGGGCCTGGCGAACTGGGCCGACGATCAGCTCCAGCACGCGGTGGAGCTGGACCCGACGCTGGCGCGGGCGTGGTCGATGCTGGGCCTGGCGCGGCTGGATTGCGGCGAAGCGGTCGGGGCGTTGCACGCCCTGCGCCGGGCGGTCGAGGTCGAGCCCGGCTACTACGAGTGGCACCTCAACCTGGCGGAGGGTCTAAGCGCGACTGGCGAGTTCGACGAGGCCATCCAGGCGGCGCTGCGGTCAGTGGAGCTGTCGCCCTCGCCGCAGGCCGAGGCCCTCACGCGCAATAGCGTGGCCTGGACGATCTGCCTGGCGCGCTACGTGGACGCCTTCCTGGTCCAGACCGCCGTTGACTACGCCCGGCGCGCCGTGGAGCTCGCGCCCGACGATCCCTATTACTGGGACACGCTGGGCAGCGCGCTGGTGCTGTTCCGGAATCCCGCCGACGCCGAGGAGGCCCTGCGCCGGGCCATTGCGCTGCAGCACACCTCCCAGCCCACGCTGGCCTACGCGCTGGCGCTGCAGGGCCGGGACGACGAGGCGCGCACGCTCCTGAGCGACGTATCGGACTTCCTCATCTCGCGCGAGGCCGGCCCCCATCACGTGCACTTCGCGGCCAGAGCCTGGGCGGAGATCGGCGACGCGGACGTCGCCCGGCGGGCCTTCGACTCCGCCGTCCGCCGCTGGCCCCAGCATCCATGGGCCGATGAGGCCCGGAACTGGTTGGGCGCGAACTGAACGTGGGCCGGGACTACGACCGACCCTGGGGCACGCCCAGCACCGAAGGCAGGAAGCCGACCTGCCGCGGAAAAGGTTAACCCGGCAGGACCGAGCAACTGTGGAGGAGGGCGCGGCAGATGGCCTCAAGCGACTACGTGAGGTTCCTCTCCGAGCTGGACAACGATGACGTGCCCGTCGTGGGCGGCAAGAACGCCTCGCTGGGGGAGATGTTCACGGACCTTGAGGCAGAGGGGGTGCAGGTGCCCGACGGCTTCGCGACGACCGCTGAGGCCTATCGCGAGTACCTGGAGGCCAACGGCCTGCCCGACCGCATCGAGGAGTTGATCGAGGACCTGCAGACCGGAGCGCTATCGCTCCACGAGGTCGGCGGGCGCATCCGCGAGCTGATCCGCCACGGGGAGTTCCCGGAGCAGATCGCGGCGGACATCACCGAGGCCTACGATGAGCTGTCGCGCCGCTACGACGCGGACGCAGCCGACGTGGCGGTGCGCAGTTCCGCGACCGCCGAGGACCTCCCGGAGGCCAGCTTTGCGGGCCAGCAGGAGACCTTCCTTAACGTGACCGGCCACCAGAACCTGCTGGAGGCCTGCCGCAACTGCTACGCCTCGCTGTTCACCGACCGCGCCATCAGCTACCGCATCGAGCAGGGCTTCGACCACATGCAGGTGGCGCTGTCGGTGGGCGTGCAGAAGATGGTGCGGGCCGATGAGGCCGGCTCGGGGGTGATGTTCACCATCGACACCGAGACCGGCTTCCCGGACGTGGTGGTGATCAACGCCGCGTGGGGGCTGGGCGAGAACGTGGTCCAGGGCGCGGTCAACCCCGACGAGTACCGCGTCTTCAAGCCGCTGCTACCGTGCGAGTGCGGGGAGGGCCGATACCGGCCGATTATCGAGAAGCACCTCGGGGCCAAGGAGCAGAAGATGGTCTACTCCCGCGGCGGCACTGAGACCACGAGGAACGTGGATACGACCGCCGCGGAGCGCTCGGCGTTTGTGCTCAGCGATGACGAGATCCTCTGCCTCGCCCAGTGGGGCGCGATCATCGAGCGGCACTACGGGCGGCCGATGGACATCGAGTGGGCCAAGGACGGGCAGCTCGACGAGCTCTTCATCCTGCAGGCGCGGCCGGAGACGGTGCAGTCGCAGAGGCAGGCCGACACCCTCAAGTCCTACGCCCTCAAGGAGCGCGGCACAGTGCTGGTCGAGGGGCTGGCCATCGGCGAGGCCATCGCCACCGGCACGGCTCAGGTGCTGGAGAGCGCCGCGCAGATCGACCGCTTCCAGGAGGGCGCCGTGCTGGTGACCGGGATGACCGATCCCGACTGGGTGCCGATCATGAAGCTGGCCGCAGGCATCGTCACCGATCACGGCGGCCGCACCTCGCACGCGGCCATCGTAAGCCGGGAGTTCGGCATCCCGGCGGTGGTGGGCACGGGCGACGCCACCCATGTGCTGCGGGGGGAGGATGAAGTGACTCTCTCCTGCGCCGAGGGTGAGACGGGCTACGTTTACGAGGGCCTGCTGGACTACGAGGAGACGGAGCTCGACTTCAGCGACGTCCCGGAGACGCGGACGCAGATCATGATGAACATCGCCTCCCCCGCCGGGGCGGCGCGCTGGTGGCGGCTGCCGGTGAAGGGGATCGGGCTGGCGCGGATGGAGTTCATCATCAACAACATCATCCAGATCCACCCCATGGCGCTCGTGCAGTTCGACGAGCTGCAGGACGCCGAGACGAGGGACCGCATCGCCCGGCTCACGCGGGGCTACGACGACAGGACCGAGTACTTCGTGGAGCACCTGGCGCGGGGGATCGGCATGATCGCCGCCTCGCAGCATCCCGAGCCGGTGATCGTGCGCATGAGTGACTTCAAGACCAACGAGTACGCGGACCTGCTCGGCGGCCAGCTCTACGAGCCCCACGAGGACAACCCCATGCTGGGCTTCCGAGGAGCGTCACGCTACTACTCCGACGAGTACCGGCCGGCCTTCGGGCTGGAGTGCCGCGCCATCAAGCGCTGCCGCGAGGAGCTGGGCTTCCGCAACGTGGTCGTCATGATCCCCTTCTGCCGCACGATTCAGGAGGCCGACAGGGTCCTGGACGTGATGGCCGAGTACGGCCTGGCGCGGGGCAGCGAGGGCCTGGAGGTCTACGTGATGGCGGAGATACCGTCGAACATCATCCTCGCGGACCAGTTCGCGGAGCGCTTCGATGGCTTCTCCATCGGCTCCAATGACCTGACGCAGCTTACGCTCGGGGTGGACCGGGACTCGGACCGCCTCGCCCCTCTCTTCGACGAGCGCGATGAGGCGGTGAAGCGCTTCGTGGCCGAGCTGATCGAGAGGGCGCACGCGGCCGGTCGGAAGGTAGGCATCTGCGGCCAGGCCCCAAGCGACTACCCGGAGTTCGCGGCCTTCCTGGTGGAGCAGGGGATCGACTCCATCTCCCTCAATCCCGACAGCGTGCTGGAGACGATACGCCGGGTCGCGGAGGTGGAGGCGAAGCACGACGGCCCGCAGGCCGCCCGATAGCGGCAGAGAGCGGCCCTTGCGGAATGCTGGCCCCTCTTCGCCGCTACGGGTCCGATGTGACGGCCGCGGGCTACCTCGTAGACTATGCGATAGACGGCCCCCATGCGGTCATCGTAGACCAGCAGGGAGCCGTCCGGCAGCTCCTGCACGTCCACCGGCCGGCCCCAGGCGCTCTCGCCCTGCAGCCAGCCCTGCGCGAAGGTCTCGTAGGAGGTGGCCCGCCCGTCCTCCACCCGCACGAAGGTTACCCGGTAGCCGATCTTCTCCGAGCGGTTCCAAGAGCCGTGCTCGGCGATGAAGATGCCGCCATGGTAGTGCTCGGGGAACTGCTGGCCACGGTAGAAACGCATCCCCAGCGCCGCAACGTGAGGCCCAAGCTCACGAGCCGGCGGCGCAAACTCGTCGCAGGAGCGGCCCTGCCCGAACTCCGGGTCCAGGATGTCTGCGCCATGGCAGTACGGGAAGCCGAAGTGCTCTCCGACCTCGTCCAGACGATTCAGCTCATCGGGCGGGCGATCATCGCCGAGCCAGTCCCGCCCGTTGTCGGTGAACCACAGCACGCCTGTGTCGGGACTCCAGTCGAAGCCCACCGTGTTCCGCACGCCGTGGGCGATGATCTCCCGGTCGGAGCCGTCGGGATTGACGCGCGTGATGGTGGCGAAGATCTCACGCTCGGACTCGCAGACGTTGCACGGCGCGCCGACGGGGACGTAGAGCTTTCCGTCCGGCCCGAAGGCGATGAACTTCCAGCCGTGGTGCTCCTCGGTGGGGAAGTCGTCGCGCACCACCAGCGGCTGTGGCGGATCGCGGAGCCGGTCATCGATGTCGTCGAAGCGCAGCACGCGGCTGATCTCCGCGACATACAGGGAGCCTTCGCGCCAGGCCACGCCGTTGGGCTGGCGCAGTCCCTCGGCGATGGTGACCACCTCATCGGCGCGATGGTCGCCGTCGGCGTCGGTGATGGCGTAGACCCGCCCGGCGCCTCGCGAGCCAACGTAGACCACCCCGTTGGGACTGAGGGCCAGGGATCGCGCGCCGGGGACCGACGAGGCGTAGGAGTGGATGCGGAAGCCGTCGGGCAGGACGATCCGGTCAAGCGGGGCACCGTCTGCGGCCGAGGCCGCCGGGGACCTCGACGCGGGAGTGCACCCAGAAGCCAGAGAGGCCACTACTCCGATCGCGACAAGAGCCTTGAGACGTTGCATGTTGCCGCCTCCTCACCTCATGACCACTGACTGCAGATTCGACGTGAGCGGGAGGTCGCCTGCCCAACCTGTGCAGGAGCCGCCCCGTCGGGCGTCAAAGTCTTGGGCGAGCAGGCCGGATTGAGAGGCATTGGACCGGGAGGACGCGATCGATGGGAGAGGTGCGCATCGTCTCGACGGAATCACGTGCCTTCGACGACCGGGCCGAGGCCGGCAGGGCCCTGGCGGAGGAGCTGTCGGAGCTGCGTGGGAGCAACCCCGTGATCCTGGGAATTCCCCGCGGTGCTGTTCCCATGGCCGCGATAGTCGCCGATGAGCTGGACGGCGAGCTGGACGTGGTCATCGTCCGCAAGCTGCGCGCCCCCATGAACCCCGAGTTCGCCATCGGCTCGATGTCCGAGGACGGTCACGCCATGCTCCATGAGGACGTGGTCGAGC
>JBNGDZ010000165.1:0-8961 GCA_049975765.1 Armatimonadota bacterium | reverse complement strand
GGATCGTGATGTTGACTCTGCTCGTGCTGGCAGCGTTGCTTGCCCCCTCATGGGCCATCGCCGAGGAGGCGGTCCTCGCCGAGGGTGGCGAGGCCCTGATGCCAGTCGTGGTGCACCCGGAGGCCACGGAGCGGCAGCGGGAGCTGGCCGATGAGCTGGCCGAGTATCTCCAACGCATCAGCGGCGCCGACTTCGAGGTCCAGGACGGCGACGGTTCGTCGGGGATCGTGATGGGGACGCCCCAGCAGTTCCCGGTGCCGCAGTGGCGCGAGGCCCTGGCAGTGGAGGGCCACGACGGCCTGGAGGCCTACGGCATCCGCACCGCCGCCGGCCGCGTGCTGCTGGTGGGCTCCACGGATCTCGGCCTGGATCGCGCCATCACGCGCCTGCTTCACGAGCTGGGCTGCCGCTGGTTCTGGCCCAGCGAGGCCTGGCACGTGGTGCCGCGGCGGGAGCGGCTGGCGGTGGAGCTCGACCTCACCGACCGGCCGGCGCTGCTCTCGCGCGTCATCTGGTGGGACTGGGGGCCGTGGGACCAGCAGGCGCGTCAGGACTGGGAGCAGTGGATGCGGCGCAACTTCATGGGCGAGAGCCTCGACGTCTACTGCTCGCACGCCTATCAGAGGATCATCCGCGAGCGCCAGGAGCAGTTCGACGAGCACCCTGAGTATCTGGCCTACCGCCTCGAGGTTGACGAGGAGACCGGCGAGGTGATCGGCGGGGCGCGCGGCGGCAATAAGCTCTGCGTGACCAACCCCGAGCTGGTGGAGCTGTGCCGCGACTACGCCCTCGACTACTTCGCGGACAACCCCGACGCCGACATGGTCTCGATGGAGCCCTCCGACGGCGGCGGACACTGCCAGTGCCCGGACTGCCTGGCGATGGGGCCGATCCCCGAGCGCGTGCACTGGCTGACCAACGAGGTGGCGAAGGCCGTCGCCGAGCGCTATCCGGGCAAGCTCGTGGGGACCTACGCCTACAACGTGCACTCCGAGCCGCCGAGCTTCGTGATGGAGCCGAATGTCTACGTGCAGATCACCGCCGGCTTCACCCGCGGGCAGTATAGCTTCCTGGAGCTGATCGAGCAGTGGCACGAGCACGTGTCGCAGCTCGGGATCTACGAGTACCTCAACGTCTGGGCGTGGAGCCGCGACATGCCGGGCGCCTCGCGCGGCGCCAATGTGGCGTATCTGGCCGAGCGCATCCCCTACTACGCCGAGCACGGCGCCACCACTATGAGCTGCGAGTCCGGCGCCAACTACGGCCCGAACGGCCTGGGATACCTGGTGGCGTCGCGGCTGATGTGGGACCCGCAGGCCGACGTGGAGGCCATCTGCAGCGACTTCTACCAGAAGGCCTTCGGTCCCGCGGCCGAGCCCATGCGCCGCTACTTCGAGCGCCTCGACGGCGGCAACGAGCCGCTGGTGAGCGATCACCTCCTGGCGCTGGCGCATCAGGATCTGGCCGAGGCCTCCCGGCTGGCCGCCGACCGCCCGGACGTGCTGCGCCGGCTCGATGACCTCAAGCTCTACCTCCACTACGTGGGGCTGATGCGTGCGCTCAACACCCCGCAGGAGGAGCAGGAGCGCCTCGACACGCTCTTCGACCTGCTGACACTCGCCTACCGCACGCGCCACCGCTACATCGTGCACAGCACCGGCATCCGAGGGCGCTACGCCACCTACTACCTGGGCGGTATCGAGCAGCCGGAGGACTGGGACTGGCAGAAGAAGGGCGCTGAGACCGCCTGGTACACCGGTGAGGACTACACCCCCGAGGAGGTCCAGGCGATCTTCCAGCGCGGCCTGGCGCGGTACGAGGCGAAGCAGTTCGAGCGGCGCTCGTTCTCCGACGACCTCGTGCCGGCGGGCTTCGAGGCCATGCCCGGCACTCCGCGCTGCCGGCAGATCTACCAGGGCGAGCGCGATTTCATCCTCTACAGCGACGGTGCGCCGCTGCAGGTGCGGCTGCAGACCGGCTGGATCGCGCACTACCGCGATCGGCGGCCCACACGGTGGCAGGTCACTGACTGGGATGGAGAGCACGTTGCGTCAGGAGAGCTGCCGCTGGATGGCGAGTGGCACGAGCTCTCCGTGCGGGTGCCGGCGGCAGGCCGCTATCGCCTGCATGTCGATGACGCCGGCGCGGGCTGGCAGATCGACTACGCGCCCGGGACCCCGGCGGTGTGGTCGCTGGAGAAGGGGCGGCGCATCTACGGCCTGGGTGGCACCACCGCGGCGGTCTACTTCTATGTGCCCGCCGGGACCGAGCGCGTCGCCTACTACGTCGAGGGCACGGCGCACAGCGTCCTGGACGCCGACGGCAACACCATCGCGGAGATCGAGGCCGAGCCGGGTGAGGTCATCGCGGTCGAGGTCCCGGAGGGGCAGGACGGGCGCGTGTGGTGCCTGCGCGACCTCAAGTTCCACCGGCTGTGGTTCTACAACTGCCCCAACTACCTGGCGGCCCTGGCGCAGGACATGATGATCCCGCGAGAGCTGGCGGAGTAGCGAACGTTCATAGCAGGGCAGGTGGGACCTCAGACCTGGGCGGGCGCACGGCTCGCAGATCGGCGCCTTCGCTCCTACCGCCAGTCGGCCATGGCGTTCTGGGCGAAGGTCATCGTCTGCGGATCGTAGCGCGTGCAGAACTTGACGTGCCCGTCGGCGAAGAGCACGTTGCTGCCGTTGCCGTGCACCGTATCCTCGAAGAGCAGGCAACGGTAGGTCATGTTGTCCTTGTCGCACGAGTCCCACGGGCGGATCGCGGTGCCCACGGGCCGCGGCAGCAACTCCTCCGCAGAGCAGTCGCCCATCAGCACGTAGGCCGCGGGCCGCTGCAGAGCGCTGAACCAGATCTGCTTGCCCCACCAGTTGGCGTAGAACCAGCGGGTGTTGAGGAAGTAGGAGAACTCGATGCTGCCGGGGAATGCCGGGCAGCGGTAGATGCGCCTGTCCTCGACATAGGGGTGAAGTCGCTCCTCCCAGCCCGGCCCTGGCTCGTCCCCGTCGGTCCCATCGCCTCCCCACCGGTGCCAGCCCGTCGTCCGCGGCGACAGGCCGTCCCAGTCATCCGCGTACATCGACACGGCCATGCCGAGCTGCCGCAGGTTGGATGCACACACTGCCTTCCGCGCCGCCCCTCTGGCCCTGGCGAATGTCGGGTAGATGATCGCGGCCAGCACGGCCAGGATGCCGATGACCACCAGCAACTCGATGAGCGTGAAGCCGCGTTCGCGGAGCCCGATCAGGCCCGGTCTGCGCCCCATTGCTAGGTCCCCCGTTCTGGGCTATCTCCGGGTGCGTCCACGGGTACAGTGGCTTTGGGGCGCCCGATTCGTTCAATCCGCCCGCGTCTATCGCCTGTGTACTACCCACGCCCTGCGCGCACACGCAGGCCGATCGCTCCACTAGTGGCAGCAGGCCATTCCCCACCATGGAGGGTCCGCCGCGAGCGCGGTGAGAGACCTCGCAGGTCCCACGCCCGCGCCGTCGCCTGGGCCCGAACGCCAAGCGGCCGGGCGGCCTGGGAGGCCCTCCCCTCGTGCGGCAAAGAGCACCCGGTTGCTCGACGGAGCGTATACGTGTCGCGGCTGTCGCTGCCCAGCCGTCTGGGGGTGCCGGCATCCGTTCCGGCCCCGTCGTCCGTCGTCGCCGTTGGACCTCGCGCGACGGCCCGAACGGTAGGGCGGCCTGGCCGGCTTCGGCGCGACCTCACCTGACCTTCAGCAGCTTGAAGGCGACGTCGGTGCGAAGCTCGTCCAGCTCGATGGTGAGCGCACCGTCCTCCACAAGCACCGCGGACGTCTGACTCCTGCGGCCCTCCCAGGTCTCCCAGCGTTCCAGTCGGTACCGCCCATCGCGCAGGCCCTGGAAGCTGGCGATGATAGGCGGTACGGTGGAGACGCCCTCCTCGCCGGCGTGACGGTGCCAGACGCTGTCGCGGTTGTGCAGCCAGAGGATGGCGGCGGAGTCGCTGCTCATGCCCAGGGCCATGACGTTGGGGCGCGGGTGTGTGCGAGCGCCGGTGAACACGTAGCGCCTGACGCGCACCCAGTCGCGGCCGGTGTTCTCGACACGGATGCGGTGGCGACCGGCGGGGACATCCACCGCGATCTCCCGGTCGTAGACGGTCTCCCAGATCTGCCACTGCTCGCGCCAGACGCTCTCCACGCCGAGTCCCTCCCCCGTCGGCAGCTCCTCGCGGAGGGCCAGGCGGTCATCGACATAGATGCTGAGATCGCCGCCGGCGGAAACTCGCTCGACGTGGACGATGAACCGGCCATCCGCGGGGTACTCCACCACGAAGGTCGGCGGATTGCGCAGCTCCGCATGGGCCTGCCCCTGCAGCAGAGCCTGGACGCGCCGGTCGTCGGCGATGCTGCCGTCGGGCCGGACAACGAACTCCGAGTGCTCGGGGCGACCCCAGCGGTCGAAGGTGGGCACGGTCACATCTGACGGCTCGGGGATTGCCACGCCCTCCAGGTACTCAACTGAAGTGGCCTCAAGGGGCCGCCAGCGCCTCTCTCCGAAGGGAAGATCCTCCACGAAGCGCGCGAGAGCCGTGAAGTGGAAGTAGAGGTCGAGCGGGTCGATGTAGCTCTCATGCCACCAGGGCATCGGCCCGCCCGCACAGCCGCTCATGGTGGCCGCCCACAGCGCGTTGTGGATGGCCCAGCCCTCGGGGTCCATCTCCCGGCTGCCGCCGCGCGAGTTGAGCCCGAACTCGGCGAACAGATGCGGCTTGGCCCACTGCTCCCACTGCCGGCGGCAGAACTCACGGGCGATCTCGGCGTAGCCAAGCTCCGGGCTACCGTAGTTGTGCGTCTGGACGATGTCGATCTCGTCCAGCGCCCAGAAGCGCTCATCTCCCGTGCCGCCCCAGAAGCTCGTGGTGATGAGATGATTCCACGGGTCGATTGATCGCAGATAGCGCGACATCTCGGCGTGCCAGGCGAGCTGATCCTCGGCGGAACTGTCGGCCCAGCCCTGCATCTCGTTGCCGAACTCCCAGCACAGCACGTGCGGCGAGTATCCCCAGCGCGCCACGATGTAGCGCAGGCGCTTGCGGTAGAGCTCGCGGGCGCGATCGGCGGTGAAGAAGTCGCCGGCGGTCTGGCAGGGTCCGCCGTTGATCGCGTTGTAGGGGTTGCGCCGCCAGCCCTCGTCACGGAAGTCCTGATGCGTGTCCAGGCACAGCATGTAGTACATGCCAAGCTCTCGCGCCTGCTCCAGGAGGTAGTCGAGTCGCCAGGCCTGCGGCTGGCGGTACCGGCCCAGACGCTCGGCCTCGATGCCCAGGCCGCTCGAGGACATCCACCAGCGGTTGTAGCTCTCGCCCGCGGCGGCCATCTTCGCCATGGCCTCCGGCCCCAGTTGGCCGGTCTGGTGATAGATGGGCAGGTTGTGGCCGATGGGGAAGTAGCCCGAGCCGTCATCGAGCGCGAAGTAGTGCGGATCGTCCTGGCTGACCCGCACGAAGCCGTGTCCCTCGCGCGCTGTCGCCACGAAAAAGCCCTCTCCCCCACTCACCTCGCCGCTGCGATCGCGCGCCCGCAGGCGGTAGCGGTGCTCGCCCTCCTCGGCGGGACTGAAGCGCACGCACCACCGGCCCTCGCCGACCGGCGCCAGCAGCTCGGTGTCGCCTATGACCTCCCGACGCATGTCCAGCATGAAGAAGCCGGGGACCTCGACGCGCCCACCTGACGGTGTCTCCACGACCGCGTCGAGCGCCACGTCCTCGGGATCGAAGGGATTGTCCCACGTCGCTTCTAGGTCAACCGTCAGCTCGACGTGCGCTCCGAGCGGAACCGCCCGGGCGTCGGCGGTCACGCCGCGAATGGCCAGCGGATCACGGGAGGGAACGATCTCACCGGGCAGGGGCTGGGGGACCGGCTCAAAGGCCAGGTCGAAGCCGGCATCGACCGGCTCTCCGGCCGGGAAGTCATCGGGCGTGAGGGGTACGCGTGCCTCCCGGAAGTTCTCCTGCGCGACCCACCTCACGTGCCCGGGCGCGGTAGGCGCCAGCGAGATCGCAGTCTCGCCGCTCAGGGCTACTCCGAGCGCGGTGCCCACGCCATCCACGCCACCGGCCGTGGTGCCGTGCGAGCATGGACGCAGGTAGACCGACTCCTCGCCCGAGAAGTCGTCTCCGCTCATGCGCATGAGGGCCAGCACCCCCCGCCTCAGCTCCAACTCGCCGGTCTTGGTCAGGCGCAGATCGATGCGGATTCCGTCCTCGCCGGGCACGAGACGCATCGCGAACTCCATGGGCGGGGCGTCCTGCTTGCGGACAAAGTCGCCGGCCAGGCTCAGCGAGCCGTCCTCGGCAAGGTGCGGGCCCCGGGTGATCTCGCCGGTGGCGAGCCGCTCGTACTGCCACTCACCGTGCCACAGCACGATGGAGACCTCTGTCTGCGGACCACCCTCAAGCCCGGCGCGCCAGACGCCCGGCGGCGTGAAGCGAATCACGCGGCCGTCGTGACGCCAGACGTAGTCGTCACCGTCGCCGACCAGCCGCTGGGCATGCGCGGCCAGGGGCACTGCCGCCGCCATCAGCGCGAGCGCCATGGAGATGCGCATGGAGATCCGTCCCCTCACGGACGTGAGATACTCGCCTGCCGAGGCTTCGCGCCAGCAGTGCTCCGGCCCTCCGTGGCGCCGGCAGGAGGTGATCATATGGTCATTCGTGTGCCGGCCCTGCATTAAGGATGTGCTAACATGGCGACGAAAACGCGCCGTCTGCGCGCAGCCGAGAGCGCATCATGCGGGGCGGCTACGAGGTCGAGGGGGTGAACTCCGGGATGGGGTCCACAGTGCAGGTGATGGCGTAGGTGCGGCCGTCAGGCTCCATGCTGATGTGCGCGGGCCAGCGGTCCATCTCAGGCCGCTGGGGCCGCGGCGAGAGGCCGTCATCACCCTCGCCGCAGGCCACGCACGACATGGCATCCTGGATGTGGACCGCCACGATGTAGCTCTCCCCGGCGTGCATTGGACGCGGCGAGGTCACCGGCAGGCGCAGCCAGCCGTCGCAGTCGCCCGGTATGTGCCTCCAGTCAGCGATGCACAGAAGCGAGCCGTCGGCGCGGTAGATGGCGGCCCCTGCGAGCACAGTGATGTCCCTGGGGCCGGGGCCGCGCAAGTGGGCACGGACCTCTAACGGCAGGCAGTCGAAGGCTGCCTCCACGCGGAGGCCGCGGGGCAGGTCCGCAGAGGCCAGCTGGTCGTGGGCGGGATCCATGCCCAGCCACGGCGTGTCCGCCCGCGGCGCGACCGGGGTGACAGTGACGGCCTGCACCGGGCGCGGCGCGTCGAGCCGTTGTGGGCAATCCTGAGCATGCGGCCGGCGGGCTCCGCCGATGCTCAGCCACTCGCAAACACCCCACGTGAGCGAGCAGACGACGACGAAGGTGGCGAGGCCGGTCCGGACGCTGCGGAGGTCGGAGCTGTCCACAGGATTCCTCCTCGGCACGGCCTGAGGCCCTCATTCTTTCTTAAGGTTCCTCGTCCCTGCAGCATCACCTCCATGCTGGGAGGACTGCAGCACAGTCCTGGCGAAGGACGCCTGACGTAGGCCCCTCAGAGGCGGGCAATGTGGCTCTTGGAGGACGCGAACATGCGAAGTCTTGCCGTTCTCGCCGTGATCTCACTCGCAACCGCAGCCACGGCGGCGGAGATCGAGCCCGATGACGTGATGCTGCAGACGGAGATTGAGGGTTGGGGCGAAACGCGCGGGATGACCGCCGTCGAGCACCCGCAGGCCTCGGGCTGGACTGCCATGTCCATGGACTCCGACGCCGTTGCCGTGGGCGGACTGCGGCTGGAGCCGGGCGAGTACACGCTGCTGTTCTGGGCCCACGCCCCGGCCGGCGACCAGGACGCGTTCTTCGTGGAGGTGGATGGCGAGCGGGCGCGGCTGAAGGGCCCCATCGGTAGCTGGGGGACGATCGTGCATCCCTTCACCGTCGCGGAGGTCGGCGCCGTGGGCATCACGGTCATCGGCCAGGAGGCGGGGATGACCCTGGACCGGATGGCGGTGGTCCGTGGCAGCTACGAGCCCGGGGAGATCGAGTTCGCCGAGGTGCCAGGCGAGGCGCGCGGTGAGGCGGTGGCCGCTGAGGAGCTTCCGCGGCTGACGCTGCCATGCTCACTGCAGGAGGTGCCACAGGCGCCCTTCGAGGCAGACGAGAGGACGCTGTTTCGCGAGTCCTTCGATGAGCCGTGCCCCGGAGTCAGCGGCGAGCACCGCTGGGAGGAGGGTCGATGGGGGCAGGCCCTGGTCCTGGATATGCCGGATGGCCGTTTCGACATCGACGTCTCCGCTATGGACCTGGCGGAGGAGGGCACGATCGAGTGGTGGGTGAAGCCCCGCCCGGCCGCCCGCGTATGGTGGGACCAGGGCTGGCACTACTTCCTGCACGCCGAGCCGGCACAGGAGGGCGGCGTGCAGCTCGATCTCGCCAGGCATCCTATGACGGCCCTGCGGCTGGGAGTGACGCTCGACGCCGATCCCTACTCCCCCACCGAGGGCACCCATGAGCAACTGCGCCTGGAGACGGGGCACCTCAGCGTCGAGGACTGGCATCACATGCTGGTCTCCTGGGACCTCACCGGCGAGCGGCAGCGCCTGTGGCTGCTCATCGACGGTGAGGGCGTGGAGCATTTCTTCCCACGCAGCTTCGAGCCAACGGCCTTCGCGCGCATCGAGCTGTGCAATACCCCGTCGGACTGGGACATCCCGTATCTGCCCATGGACGGGGCGATCGACGAGCTCCGCATCACCGGCGTGTCGGTGCGGGAGCGAGTGGCGGAGTAGAGCAGCGAGCGACGAGCAACGACAGACGACGAAAGACAAACGGCCGGCGGGGCTCAAGCCCCGCCGCTCCGGACGGCAACGACTGCCGTTACGCGAGCGATAGCTCGCGTGGAGGGGCCGGACCACCGTCCGGCCCGCCGTCAACGC
>JBNGDZ010000164.1:0-9040 GCA_049975765.1 Armatimonadota bacterium | reverse complement strand
GGAATGCCCGGCGTGGGAGACGAAGCCGGGGCGCGGGGGGGCATCCTCCCGCGCCCCGGAAGGTCAGAGCTCGAGCGGCAGCGCGACAGTGGGCGTGTGCATGAACCGTAGCCAACCCGACTACATACGCCAGCCGACACCACCGAAGCATCAGCCGGAGGAGGGAAGCCCGTGCCCACCGCAGCTCGTCTGGTGCTGCAATTCGAGAGGGGGCCATGCCCTCACTGCGGGGCGCCCATGGAGCTGGAGTTCGGAAGAGCGCCGGAGGCGGTCAATACCGCCCTGGTGGAGGCAGCGTGCTGTCCGGAATGCGGTGAAGAGGTGCTCGCGGAGACGCGGCGCAGCCGTCTGTGGTACACGCCCCGGGAGTTCGCCCGCAAGGACAGCCCCGCCATTCGGCTGATCCGCTGCTCCCGACAGTGGTTCGCGCTGGCCGTGGAGCTGCATCTGGCCGCCCTGGAGGTGCTGGGTGCGGACGGCGGCGAACTGACCCAGCGGTTCGAGGAGGCCGATGCCTCCCTTCGGCAGGCGCTGGCGCCGGCTCTGGATCGTGCTCGTGATGAAATCGCCCTGAAATAGACAGGTCTTCGCTCTTGGCTGCCTCATGTGCGGCAAGCTGTGATATAATAGCATTATCTTCCTCGGTAGACTCTGACGGCAGTCGAGCGTCTGGTGAGCAACCTGCCCGTTGGCGGCTTTGTGGTCATCCGCCGTGTGCACGTTCGGCCTGGGGCTGACCGGGATGAGCGGTCTGTGTCGGATCGAGATGCTCGGAGGCCTGCGCGTACTCCAGAGCGACCGAGAGATCGCGAGCTTCAGCACGCAGAATGCCGCCGGACTCCTCCCCTACCTCGCTCACCACCCGGAGACGCCACTTCGCGGGGCCACAGGCATACCGCTCGCCACTGTCGGGCACGCTGAGAGACGTCCGATGAAGGGGCTGCTTTTGTCATTCTGAGGGTCCAGTTATGGTCCGCTCGGGGAGTGGTGACGGTGCGATTGCCCATCGGCCGGCAAACACCAGCAACAGCCCGGTTGGCGGTGGCCTGTGCCGTGCTGGCGCTGTGGCTGCACTCGCCACAGTGCGTGGCGCAACGCGGGACCGATGCTGCGAAGGCGCCCCCGAGCCTTGCGCTGCAGGTGGGGCACAGTCAGGACATCGACCGGATGCGCTTCTCTCCGGATGGCCGGACGCTGGCCACTGGAGCCTGGGCCGAGAGGCAGACGCGCCTGTGGGACACGGCAGCCGGTCGGGTCCTGGCGGTGCTGGAGGGCTATCCCCTGTGTTTCTCTCACGATGGGACACTGCTTGTGACCGGAACGCAGGGGAAGGCGCTTGTCTGGCAGTCTCGCACCGGGCTGCTGGAGCGGACCATTGCAGGTCAGCCACAGTGGGTCTTCTGCGCCGACTTCTCGCCCGACGACGCCCGGCTCGCCACCATGAGCCTCGGCCCAAGCTTCCTCCCGTTTCCGGACACCGGCAACCGATCCCCGGCCGCGAAGGCGCTAAGCGGTGCCCCGGTGGTCTCCATCTGGGAGGTCGCAACCGGGCAGCTCCTGAGCGAGCTCGACAGTGGCTCGGATCGCGTGGGCTTTGATCACCACAGCGGGCTGGCGTTCGGGCCTGATGGCAGCACGCTGGCCGTGGCCTGTTGCTCGCAGCGCCTCCAGCGCGGGACGCTGCTCATCTGGGACATCGAGCACCCAGAACATGCAGTTTCCGAGGCAAGGATTGGCAGCTTTGCGCGATTCTCGCCTGATGGCGCCATGCTGGCGACTGACGACCCGTCAGGCGAGCTCGTGCTGATCAGCGCGCTGACGGGCGAGTCCACGGCCCTGGCGAGCCGCTGTCCTGCGCCCGAGGCGGCGTGCGTCGCATTCTCGGCCGATGGCTCCACGCTGGCCGTTCCCAACGAGAGCGGAGGCATCGACGTTCACCGTGTTGATGCCGGGCACCCGGTCCCCGTGGTTGTTCCCGAGCCAGAAGATGCTCAGGAGCCGATGGCCGGCGGGCGGGTCTGCTGCGTCGCACTGTCCACCACTGGAGAGACTCTGGGGGTGGCGAGTGCGGTTGAGGACGACGGCAATGCGCCCGACTGCCGGCTGTCGCTATACGACCCAGACTCTGGCGCCACGCAGACGGTCCCGGTACCGGGGCTGGTCTCCAAGCTCAGGTTCTCGCCCCGGGGAGATGTGCTGGCGGCATCTATCGGCGGCCAGGTCGAGCTCTTCGACCCGGATGACGGGCGCCCGGTCCGAACGCTGGTTGGGCGTCCTGCACTGAACACCAGCGCCACCGCATCCCCCGATGCCGCAATGGTCTCTGTTTCCGGACAGGCAGGAACCTGGCTGTGGGATCTGTCAACCGCCCAGCCCAGACCTGTGATCGCCGGGGCATATCAGCCGCTCGACGAAGGTGTTGCGTCGGGTGCACCTGAGATGGTTTTTTCTCCTGACGGGAGCACTGGGGCTGTCCGCACGTCGTCAGGCAAGGTCGCCGTGTGCGACGTGAGGACGGGACAGGTCATCGCGCGCCTGGACTGCAGCGGGATTCCCGCGGGCTTTTCACCTGACGCCGACCTGGTGGCGATACTCCACCGGGGTGGACCATCGTCGAGCACCGCACTGCACACCACCAGGGGCAGGGATGTCATCACTCTGTGGGATGTCGCGAGGCAGTCGCTCCGCGCCACGCTTGATCCGGCCCAGAACCTGCTCTTCTTCTCTCCGGACGGGACGTACCTCCTCACGAGGGACTGGGACGCATGTTGGATCTGGGACGTGCGCGAAGGTGAACCGCGGACTGTGCTGCCCTATGCCGGCGCCGCCTCCACTTCCTGCGCCCCAGACGGATCATCGTTCGCGTGCCTCAGCACCACCGCCCGTGCGAGTGTCAGTCTGTATGACCTGCCCAGCGGTGAGCTATTGGGGGGTGTGCCTGAGAGCTCGCTTCACGCTTTCTCACCGAACAGCGCTCTCCTTGCGGTGGCCACGCAAGAAAGTGATGCGGGAGAGATCACGGTCATCGATGCGCAAACAGGTTCGGAGGGGTGGTCCGCTCCGGTAGATGCCGGAACACCGATCACGCTCGCCTTCTCGCCGGACGCCCGACTGCTGGCGGTCTGCTGTGTGCCGGCCTCTGAAGACAAGGTTGTCATCCAGCTGTTCTCCGCAGACGACGGGCAACCGGTCGGCGTGCTCACGGCGGGCAAGCCGCTGGGGGTTGCGCCACGTCGAGACCTGTCGGTAGTGTTCTCTCGTGACGGCCAGACAGTAGCATTGCGCGACCGCGGGTATCCACCATTCCTCGGCCTCACGGCAGCGGCGCCGCCGGCCATGAGCCTGTGGGACGTCAGCACCGGCGAGAACGTGTCGCCTGGTCTCGAGGAGATACTCGACCAGTTTCCATTCGACTACAGCAGGCCATCGACCATCGCAGGCTCAAGCGTCACGGTCCATGAGCCCTTGAGTGGGCGCCGCCTCGCGACCATGGTGCTGCTCCCACCGGCTGGTGTGCCCGCGCGCGGGGAGCGGCCGATTGAGATCGATGCCCGGCCCATCGAGATCGACGCACGTCCGATCGAATTCGACGCCCGCGGGGGCTTGGGGGCGGGCGCGGAGTGGTTCGTGGGGACGCCGGAAGGGTACTTCGACTGCTCGGTCAACGGCGCCCGCTTCATCATGTGGAACGTCGGGGGCGAGCTGTATCCCGCCGAACGGTTCATCAAGCGCTTCCGGCGACCAGACCTGGTCCGGCGCGCGCTGGCCGGCGAGGCGATCGACGCGCAGGCCATGACCGTGGACGACATCCCCCCGACCGCCAGGTTCGTCGGCCTCACCTCCGGCGACCGGGTCAGCGGCGACCGGTTGCAGTTCGCTGTCGAAGTGACCGGAGCGCGTCAAACCGGAGGCGTGGAGTTGCTCGTGAACGGGCGGCCTCCCGTGCGTGAAGAGCAGGTACCGCAACGGGCGTCCGCTACCACCGCGGGGAACCTGGTGGTCACGCGCTTGGACTACGACCTGTCCCTGCCGCGCGGGTGTAGTGAGATACATCTGCGCGCTCTGGCCTGGGATGATGCTGAGATCGCCAGCGCGCCCGTGATGGTAGAGTTGAAACGGCCGGGCACAGAGCCGGTGACCGGATCGCTGTATGTCCTCAGCGTCGGCGTGGATCGTTACGCATACGCGGCCCACTTTGAGCAGGGGCAGCGGGCGGCACCGGCGCAACTGGCATTTGCGGCCGGTGACGCTCAGGCGATCGCAGACCGCCTGTCGGCTGAGGGCCCGCCGTTGTGGCACGAGGTGCATGTGCGCACGCTGGTCGATGAACAGGCGACACTGACGGCGGTGCGCGAAGCGTTGGGGTGGCTGCGCAGCACAGTGCGGCCCGGGAACGTTGATACGGTTGTCGTCTTCCTCAGCGGCCACGGCTACAGTAGCCCCGAGGGGTGCTATGCGTTTGCGCCGTACGACTTCGATCCGAAGCGCCCCGACCAGACGGGCCTCAGTGCGGACGAAATGCGGGAAGCGCTCGGTGGCGGCCTGTGCGCCAGGCATGTGTTTCTCCTCGTGGACACCTGCCACGCTGGCGCACTAAGCTGCCGCAACGATGACCTCGCGATCGAGATCGGCAACGGGGTGCACTTCCTGGCCTCCTGCGGCATGGGCCAGTTCGCGCTTGAGAGCCCCGACTGGGGCCACGGCGCCTTCACCCGGGCGCTGCTGCAGACCCTGAGCGAGCGGGGCGACCTCGCCCCCAAGGACGGGCGAGTGGACTACTCCGAGCTGGTTATCGGCGTGCGACGAGAGATAGCGGCGCTGATGGATGAGGCTGGCCAGGGACAGGGCGGTCAAGCCCCCTGCGTGCTCTTCCCCGGCCTCGACACCGGTGCGGTCATCGCGGCCGTTGGGGGCGCTGAAGTGGAGTAGGCGAGACTACAGCGGATCGACATCTCGTCGCAGGGAGGGGACCATGCTCCACGCACGGGAAGCTGCCGCGCTGACCGCACTGTTCCTCATATCGCCACCCCTCGCCCACGCGAAGACGCTGAGGGTGCCCGGGGAGTACCAGACCGCGCAGGCGGCGATAAACGCCGCGGAGGCTGGAGACGAGGTCCTGCTGGCGGCTGGGGTATACGACCTGCCGATCTGCGTGCCGAGAGGCAGGAACGAAATCACGATCCGTGGAGAGAAAGACGGCGTCACCTGCTACTTCGGCGTCATCGTGCAGGGCCGAGATATCGTAGTGACCGATCTGCGTCTGGAGCATGGCGATTGTGGCGTGCTTGTCGATCAGGGCGCCTCATGCACGATCCGCAACGTGACCTGCCTGCACCAGGTAAATGGCGTAAGGGTGGAGGGCGGTGAGGCTTTGATCGAGGACCTCGAGTGCCTCCACAGCAGTGCGGTGGGCATCAGTGCCGCTGGCGAAGGGACAAAGGTGACAGTGAAGGGGGCTACGGTTCGCGATGCCGACGGCCCGCATTCGGTGCTTGTCAAGGAAGGGGCAGCCGGTGAATCCTACGATGTGACCGTGAGCAACTCCGCAGGCAATGGTTTCTGCGTGAAATCAGGAGCCACCATGGTTCTCGACGGCTGTGTCGTGGAGGACAGCCAGAGGAACGGGCTGGTGATCCAGCACGCTGCGGTTACTGTTCGAGACTGTCAGTTCCGCAACTGTGTGGTCGGCGTGGCCTGTGACGACGCGAACGCCCGAGTGGATGTTGAAGGCGGCAGTCTGGGGCCGGGAAACTACTGGGGAGTGAGGTACAGCGCCGGAGCAAGAGGATCGATTGCCGGGGCTAAGATCTTCGGAAATCGCGGGGGCGTGCTGGTCAATGGCTGCGATATCCCAGTAACCGACAACTGGATTCATGACAACAGTTACGTTGGTGTGTACATCACCAATCTTGCCGGTTCTTACTTCCACGGTAGCATGTCAATGGACCTAGCGTGGGCGGAAGAAGACCTGGTGGGCACAGCCACGATCACTGGGAACAGGTTTGAAAACAACCACTATGGCGTCGAGTGCGAAGATGCACGATTAACCAACGCGCTGACCATCGACACCGACAACATCTTCGACGGTAACTGTAATCTTCGCGTCAGATCAACGTGGTACGGCGCCGTTCGTGCTATGCGGGATGACTCACCCATCGCGGACGCATTTGTGGGAATCCGGTCCTCCGGAGGGTTGGTAACACTCAATACCGCGTCGGAGGTGATGGAGCCGCCACATCTATACAATTTGTGGGCTTGGCTCACCAACTCTGACGGCTACGCCCCGAGACGCGTGGTTACCCATGACGTAAGGGAGACATGGCAGAAGATGCCGTATTGTGAAGTCGGGGCAAACGGAGAGAGATTCGACTACAATCCGTGGACTGTGTTCGCCAGAACGAAGGATGGTTCCATGCGGGGTTCATGCACCTATAGCTGGGACGGAAAGCCAAAGTCCGAGGGCGCCGATGTGAACGGGCGCTATCAGGTCGCCTACGTCTACCTCAACGCCCGCCCTGTGGCTCGGGCAGGCGGTGACCAGTCAGTGCCGGCTGCCGGTCCGGAAGGCGTCGATGTAATACTCGATGCATCGGGTTCATCGGACGAGGATGATGATCCACTCATTTTCACGTGGCGGAAGGGCGATACGATCCTCGCCGGGCCGTCGCCCGAACCGGCGACAACGGTGCGCCTCCCACGGGGCGTCCATCTCCTCACGGTGGCAGTAGACGACGGCCAGAAGGATCCCGTGGAGGATAGCTGCACGATAACCGTCACACCCAGTCGAGTGCACGGGAGTCGGATCCCTTCTGAATGAAGGTGCATCACCATGCGGGCGCCGACAGTCGTGCTGCTGAGTGTGTTGTGCCTGACATGCATGCGGTCAGCGGATGCGAGGACACTGCACGTGCCGGCGATGTACCCGTATGCGCGGGCTGCGCTTGAGGCTGCCGAACCGGGGGATGAGATAGTCCTCGCCCCCGGGGTGTACCCCTTTGCGCTCGACATAGAGAAGCCCGACGTCACAATTCGAGGGGACGGAGGCGGCGAGGCATACCTGCGCTCGGGGATCGGCATACGAGCGGAGGACGTCACCATCTCGGATCTTACCATTGGGTATGGCGAAATCGGCATCTATGTGGCCGCCGGCGCATCCTGTCTCTTGCGGAACCTGGTTCTCGAACATCACGAATGCGGAGTCCAGATCCATGGAGTAGCAACAATTCAAAACATCCGCTGCACGGACATGGGTGTATTCGCTATCTCCACCGTGGGGCATGACGCCAGGGCCACGATTGACGGTGCCTTGGTTGTCGGGGCAGTACACTTTGGGGTAATGGCGCAAGATGGAAGCGCTATAGAGTTGAGAGACTGTGCCATTCGCTACGGGTTTTACGGGGCAGTGTCTGTAACAGGGGGATCTGCAGTTACCCTTGACAACTGCATCATAGAATGGAACTGCTGGCGCGGTCTGGAAGTGTTCGGCCAGTCGTCGGCCACTGCAACGGATACTCGGATCAGCAACGGCGAGTTTGCCGCATACGGGGGCACCGGTTCCCGCATGGTCATTGAGGGCGGTAGCTTACAGGACACTCGAGGCACTGCCGTGGTCTATGAGCGCGGGGCGCAAGGCGCGATTGCCAGGACCGAGATAGCCGGCAACCCGACAGGGGTACAGATCACGGAAAGTAGTGTCATCGTCAGAGACTGCTACATCCACGACAACAGCACGTGCGGGCTCCATCTCACCCCGGATACTTCTGACGTCGTGGATCAGCTAGAGAGTCTGGTTCCCCTCTACAGGCGCTCCTGCCCCCTCTTCCCTGCGCCCATCATTGTCGGAAACAGATTCGACAACGACCTCAACATATTCTGTTTACAGTCGCGGCCGAGCAACTTCCTGACGTTGGACGTGGATAATACGTTCGAAGGTGGCGGAAACGTGGATGTAGCCACGTGCTGGTTGACTACTGTGCGAGTCCTGCGCCACGGCATTCCGGTCCCCGGGGCCGAGGTCAGAATCAGGCCGAGCCGGAATGATGCACCCGAGCCCCCGGCGGCTGCCAGATATCAGGAGGTAGTATGGCAGACAAACAGCAACGGCTATGCGGCTCCGGAGTTCGATGCTCAAAACATGCTGGGTAAGCTCTTGCTCTCGCGGTGCCAGTACGAAGTGCGAGACGGAACCCGCTACGAGTACAACCCCTATAGCATACGAGCTACGGCGGAAGAGGGAAGGCTGCGCGGCTCATCTGTCTATAGCTGGGATGGAAAGCCGAAGCCCTGTGGCTTCGATATAGACGGCCGCCATCAGATTGCGTATGTGGAGCTGAGCGCAAGGCCGGCCGCGGACGCCGGAGGCGATCAGACAATCTCGGTCGATGGCGAGGAAAGTGCTGTGGTGACGCTCGACGCCTCGGCTTCCCGCGATGAGGATGGTGACAGGCTCACATATACATGGAAAGAAGGCGAGACAATCGTGGCCGGGCCCACCGTCGAACCGGTGGTCGCTGTCCGCCTCCCCCTCGGGAAGCACCATCTCACCCTCTTGGTTGATGATGGTCAGGACGATCCCGCGGAGGATCACTGCATTGTCGTCGTAAGTCAGGCTGATTAGTCGCCCAATTTCACCCTATGCGAGGAGGTGCATCGTGTCGCGGACCACGCTCGTGCTCTATAGTTCGGCACTTGTCGCGTCCTTCGCCTGCCGCGGGCTGGCGGCCGAACTGAGAGTGCCTGATCAGTATCCGACCATTCAGGGGGCCATCAACGAGGCCGCCGCCGGAGACACAGTCCTCGTCGCCGGCGGTCTCTACTCTCAGTCATTCGCGGTTCCCCGCAGCAAGTCGGGTATGACCATCAAGGCAGACGGAGCAGAGATCGTGTGGTGCCATGCCTCTGCGGCCGTGCACGCAGCGGACGTGGCCATCGAGGGCATCAGATTCTTGCTTCGAGAGTGCGGTGTCTACGTACCTCCTGGCGCATCATGTTCCCTCCGGAGCATACACTGCAACGGGCAAACCCACGGAATCTTCATCGA
>JBNGDZ010000163.1:0-9052 GCA_049975765.1 Armatimonadota bacterium | reverse complement strand
TCTACGACCAGAACTGGGCGCAGTATCCACGCTCTGTCGCCGCCGACGACCAGGGCTGGATCTACTTCGGCGTGGGCAACACGGCCTGCCAGATCCTCACCCTGAACCGGGAGACCGGCGAGGCCGCGCCGGTCATCCCCGAGGATGAGCGGGTCCACGGCATGGCCAGTGTCTATCGCGACCTGAACGGGAAGGTCTACGGCAGGTCGCCGGCAGGCCAGTGGTACGAGCTGTATGCGGGCCAGGCCACGGAGATCGACGAGCCAGCCGAGCGCAATCCGAAGCCGATCATCACCGGCAGCCAGGGCCTGTTCCACCGGCAGTTCCCGACCGGAGAGCGGCTGGCATACCTGGATCTGGTGAACCGCAAGCTGGGCGTCGAGACCGCCGACGGCGAGACGCGGGTGCTCGAGTTCGACTACCCCTCCGAGGGCGCGCACATCATGGGTCTGGCGGCGGCGTCCGACAATACCATCTGCGGCGGCAGCGCCTTCCCGATGCGGTTCTTCAGCTACGATCCGGCAACTGACGAGTGGGTGGACCGCAACGCACTGGGTCAGTGGAACACCATCGCCCCGACCGAGGACCTGTTCTACATCGGGGCGTACACCCACGGCCTGCTGCAGGTTTGGGATCCGTCCCGCGAGTGGGTGCCCACCGAGCGGGACAACGAGAACTCCAACCCCCGCCTGCTCGCCGAGGCGGGCAGCGTCATCAACCGCCCACATGACCTGCTGGCACATCCCGACGGCCGGCACGTCATCATGGCGGGAACGCCCGGCTACGGCCTGACCGGCGGCGGGCTGCTGATCTACGACATGCAGACGGACGAGGAGACGCTCCTCACCCACGAGGAGCTGCTCCAGTGGCAGTCCACCATGTCGCTGGTGGCGCTGCCGGACGGGAAGCTGCTGGGCGGCACGACGGTCGCGGCCGGAACCGGCGGCGAGCGCAAGGCCGAGCAGGCGGAGCTTTACATCTTCGACATGGAGACCAATCAGATCGAGTGGCACGAGCCGCTGCTGCCCGGCACCGGCAACTACACCGATATGATCCTGGGGCCCGACGGGCTGGTCTTCGGCTTCGCGAACCGCTCGGTGTTCTTCGTTCTCGACCCCCAGGCGCGGGAGATCGTGCACCAGGAGGATGTCTCCGAGCAGTTCGGCTCCACCACCAGCGGCCAGGGGCCTCGGGTGTTCGTGCAGTCGCCCGACGGCCGCATCTTCATCCTCTTCGTGAGCGGCATCGCGGAGCTTGACCCGGGAAGCTACGGGATCGAGATGCTCGCCGAATCCCCGGTGGGCATCGCCCCGGGCGGCGACTGGCTGGATGGCCGCATCTACTTCGGCCACGGCTCGCACGTGTATAGCTGGGAGGTCCCTGCCGGGGAGTAGCGATCGCATACCAGAGCCGAACGCGAGGCCGGCGGTCGTCCCGCCGGCCTCGCTCGATTCCGCGTCCCGCCACTGACACGGGCTACTCGACCGCGATCCCCTCGCTCTGGGCAGCCTCGTAGGCGGCGCAGATGGCGCGCTGGGTGTGCAGCGCCGTCTGCGCGTTGGAGATGGGCTCGGCGCCGGAGTTGATGCACTCGACGAAGTGCGCGAACTGCCGCTGGAAGCGCGTCTCGCTGATGTCCGGAGCGTAGGTGCGCCACTCGTCGCTCGCCGACGACCAGAATCGCACCGGGCCCGCGAAGTAGGTCTCCAGCTCGAGCAGGCCCTTCTCGCCGGTGATCCGCCACTCGGTGAACTGCGGAGGTATGGAGTAGCCCACCAGGATCTCGCCGATGCAGCCGTTCTCGCCCTCGAAGATCATCAGCGCCACGTCGTCGGTCTCCATCTCCTGCAGGAAGGTCCCGGCGCGGCACGAGACGTTGGCGATCCTGCCGAGGAGGAACTGGTAGATGTCGGCGGCGTGCGAGCCGTTGTCCATCAGCGCGCCGCCGCCGGCCTGCTGCAGCTTGGCGCGATGGTCGCCCTCCTGATTCGACAGCCCCGTGAAGCAGCCGCGGAACAGCACCGGTCTGCCCAGCACGCCCTCCTCCAGCAGCCTCTTGAGCTCGAGCACCGGCCCGTGGAAGCGGTGGCAGTAGGCGATCATCAGCAGCGCGTCAGCGCTCGCGGCCGCCTCCGCCATGGCCTCCGCCCCCTCCACGTCCGCCGCCATGGGCTTCTCGCACATCACGTGCACGCCGCGCTCCAGGCACTCCACGGCCATCTCCGGGTGCAGGAAGGGCGGAGTGCAGATGCTCACAAGGTCGGGCTCCTCGGCGTCAAGCATCTCCCGCCAGTCGGAGTAGCCGGTCAGTCCGTGGTTCTCCTCGGCCGCTGCGACGGCATCCTCATTGATGTCCGCGCCGGCCACCGGCTGCACCTCCGGGGTCTCGTCCCAACCCGTGATGTGCGCGCCGGAGATGCCGCCGAGGCCGATGATCGCCGCTCGAAGGCTCATTGCACCGTCAGTCCTTCCGCTCCGTGATCTTCACCCACAGGGGTTGCGGGCATTGCCCACACCCTCCTCGTGGCGCTACTGCTCTTCAGGGGCAGGCCGGATCTCCGGCTCCGCCTCGCCCGCCTCGGCCATCCGGCGCAGGAGCCTCTCCCGCAGCTCCGCGCGAACCTCGGCCAGGTCGGGCTCGCGCACCAGATTCGTGCGCTGGTGCGGGTCCTTCTCGTTATCGTAGAGGTACTCCTCGAAGTAGACGTCGCTGCGCGGGCCGACCTCCGGCACACTCACCGAGTAGGTCCATCTGCGCGTGCGCACACACCGGCCGGTCTGGCTCTCGGAGATCTGCGCGAAGACCTCCTCCGGCCAGTCGCCGGCGGCGCCCTCCACCAGCGGCTGCAGGGGGCGGCCGTGGTAGACGTCGGGCACCGGGATGCCCGCGATCTGCAGCAGCGTGGGCGCCAGGTCGATGTTGCTGACCAGCTCATCCAGCACCTTACCACCGGTGAAGCCCGGCCCGCAGGCGACCATCGGGATGCGGAGGCAGCCGTCGTGGCAGGCGCGCTTGTACTCGGCGTTGCGGGTTCGGAAGTGCGAGCCGTGGTCGGAGGTGTAGATGACCACGGTCTCGTCGGCGATGCCCTGGTCAGCCAGCTCGTCACGGACTCGCTGGAGGTTCCGATCCAGGGCGTGGCAGCAGCCGAGGTAGTCGGGGAAGTTCTCACGCCAGTCGCCCTCGGTCCCGACCAGGTCGCCCGGCACCTCGTAGTCAGCCCAGCGCTCCTTCGACCCCTTCGGGCCCTCGTAGCGGTTGTGGTCGTTCTGGTGGTGGGGCTCGATGTAGCTGATGAACAGGAAGAAGGGGCGATCGTCGTCGCGCTCGCGCAAGAACTGCAGCGCCGCATCGGTCACGCAGTCCACGCGATAGCGACCCTCGGGGAACTCGTACCTGCTGCCGTCTGCGCGGAACATGTGGCCGTCGTAGGAGTGGGAGGTGAACTCCAGGACGTCGGAGGCCACCCAGTAGTCCTTCCAGCCGCCGCGATACTCGGGCGGCACAGGTTTGTCTCGGTGGTTGAGCTCGGGCTCGGGGCCCGAGGCCAGGTGCCATTTCCCGACGTAAGCGACCTGGTAGCCCCACTCGCTGAACCAGTGGGCGATGGTCTTCTCGTCCAGGGGCAGGTGGATGTTGTTGCGCCAGCAGCCGACGGCCTCGGGGTACTTGCCGGTCTGCAGCGATGACCGCGCAGGCCCGCAGACGGGCTGGCAGGTGAAGGCGTTCTCGAAGCGCACACCCTCCTCGGCCATGCGGTCGAGGTTCGGGGTGACATCAAGCTCCTGACCGTAGCAGCCGCAGGTATCCCAGCGCTGTTGGTCGGAGAAGTAGAACAGCACATTAGGTTGACTCATCAGCGGACACCTCATCGATTCCCCGTGAGCGACACCGATACCTCCGCGCGGTCCACCAGCCGGGCCTCAAAGAGCCCTGCCAGTATGCCACGAATGCCTCAGCCTCTCAAGCGAGTCCCCCGCCAGCCTGGTCCCCTCATCCACGATGTTGCGCCGGAAGTCGCCGCCGGTCTCCTCCCACTCCCGCAGGGGCCACACGCATCCTCTCGGGCCGTTCGGCCTCCATCGCGCCTGCTCCTCACGGTTCCCCGTGGTTCAGTCTCAGATCGATCTCTCCGAGGCGCCGCAGGTCGTCCAGGGCGTGGCTTACGTGTTCGAGCGCGTCAGGCGTGAAGCTGTCTGAGGCCTCCCACCGGGCGGGATGTTCGACGTCCTCCTCGATCACGCCCACCGCCTCATTGCCGATGAGGAAGATCTGCATGCTCTCCGCAGTGGGGGCGTCCAGGAAGGTGCGGTAGAAGCAGTTGCCCAGGAGGAAGAGGTCAAGTGGCGCTGCGCCCCGGTGACGAATGCTCACCCGCTCCGGCTCCACGTAGAGCTGATCCGGGCCGAAGAAGATCTCTCCGGCGTAGTCCCGGATGGTCATGGCGGTGCCGCTCTCGGCGTTCTGCTCGTTGGGGAGGAAGTGCAGCTTCGCGCCCTGGATCGTCGCCCGTCCGTAGGGACGGTCGCCCGAGCCTTCGAAGACGAAACCGTTCTCCGCCTGCTCCACGTAGAAATCGCTCATCACGATGCTGTGGTTGCCGCGCAGATAGAGGCCGTGCGTCACGATCGTCGCCAGGCGAGTGAGAAAGCCCAGGAAGCCGGTTCGCCCGTCTGAATCGCCCTCGACGGTGATGGAGCCTTCGAAGGTCGTGTTGCCCAGGATCGTTGCTTCGCCGCAGTTGGTAAACCGCATGTTGCCCTGGGCATGCTTGAGCAGTACAACGTCGTGCTCCTCGAGGTCCGAGAACCACAGGCCCTGGCGGAAGGGCTGCTTCGCGTACTGGCCGTAGACGGCGACCCCGTCGTAGATCACAACTGAGGGCTCGCCTCCGCCTGTCTGGTGCACATCGATGCCGGACTGCGCACCGGTCTCGTTCAACCCGATGGCGAGATGCTGCAGCGTCACGTTCCAGGCGTCGCGGACGGCGACCATGGTGCCGTCTTCATCCCCCAGCCACCTCAGACGCGTCATGAAGCCGCCTCCGCTCACCACGTAGTCGGCCCCACTGACCTGGATGGTCGTGCCGATCGCGTAGTTGCCACCGGGCAGGTAGGCGATGGCGCCCTCGCCGTGCTCGCGCGCCGCGTCGATGGCCGCCTGGATCGCCGCGGCATCGTCGGTGCGGCCGTCCCCGATGGCCCCGAAGTCCTCCCGGGCATCGAACACCCGGCCCGGCGTGGTCGCTGTGTCGGAGAGGAAGGTCCGCTTCGCCGACTGGATCGATCCCGAGCGCTCGCCCGCCGGCACCTCATAGACCCGAGCCTGGTGCTCAGAAGGCAGCAGTGACCGGGCGCCCTCGGCACGGTTCTCGGAGACAATCAGGCGCTGGTCGGCCTTCGGCAGGCGCAGCGGCGCGCTGTCGTTCGGCGGGTCAGTAAAGACGCAGTCGAACACCATGCAGGGCGCGCCGGCGAGGGTGACCGCGCCCTCCTCCCCGGTCCAGCCGGACACGTGGCAGTCCTGCACCGTCATGGAGCTCACGGAGTTGCGGTGGTCGAGGAACTTGGCCGACCCCACAGACGTGCAGCGGCGTACCGAGCAGGCGTGCTCCGGCGCGGAGCGGATATCAACCGTGCGGCTGCCCTCGAAGTGGGTATTGCGCGCGAAGAAGTTGCCGTGGCTGCAGTCGATGCCGACGTCGCACCGGCGGAACTCGCAGCCGTCGAAGGTGTGGTTGTAGTCGTTGAAGCTCACGAGCGCCACGCCGCGCCCGCAGTCCTCGAACAGGCAGTTCTCGTAGTTCGTCTCGGCGAGCGCGTAGCTGTCGTCGGGGTCTGCGTAGATGGCGGTGTCGGTAAAGCCCCGGAAGGCCAGGTGCTGGTGCCGGACCTCGGTCTCGAAGCGGTTGTCAGAGTGATGGAAGAGGCCGAATGCTGCCATCTCCTGCCCGTCCAAGGTCAGGCCGACGTAGCGTGAGTAGGCCACGCCATCATCAACCAGCAGCCGCCCTCCCGCCTCGCCGTCCCACAGCAGCGTGGTGTCGCGCCCGTGCCCGACCACGAGCACCCCGATGAACGGGCCGGTAAGGGTCAGCGTCTCGGTGACGCGATAGGTCCCGGGCGGCAGGTAGACGGCAGAGCCGTTCTGCACGCCGTCCAGGGCCCGCTGCAATGCCGCGGTGTCATTGGCCAGGCCATCGCCGACGGCGCCAAGCTCGCGTACGTTCACCCAGTCCGACCGCGGCTGCCAGTCCAGGGATGGGATGTCCGTCGCCGCTGAAGCCGAGAGGGCCAGCAGCGCCGTCATTGCCCCCATCATCATGCGCCTGCACGTTGGTGTCATCACCAACTCACGTCCCCTTCTGATGCTGTGCTCCCTGCGGGCCTCCCCCCTGCGTCCCGCTCCGTTGCGGAGCGGGGAACGACTGAGGGCTCGGTCGGCGCACCCTACAGAGCCCGCCAAGCCCAGTTTCGCTCCCGCTCCGGCCACCGCTTCACTCCCCTCCCCGGCACGGGGAGGGGCCGGGGGAGGCGTGCCGTCTCGCCTCGCGATTCTCCTCCGGGCCGAACCACGCCTCCAGCGCGGAGGGGGAGCCGGTCGCGTAAGCGTCGTAGTAGGACAGGATCAGGTCGCGAGTTCTTCAAGGCCCTGCAGGTAGTTCACGGGTCGACGTCGAATTCCATTGTTGATGCGCGTGCTGAGCATCATCTGAAGTCGTGGGAGGAGCGGACTAGGATGAAGACACTGAACATGGTCGTGCTGATTCTGGTCGTCATCGGTGGGCTCAACTGGGGGCTTGTTGGCCTCTTCGACTTCAATGTCGTCGGCGCCATCTTTGGCGAGACCGCGGCGCGGGCAATCTATGTGATCGTCGGCATCGCCGCGATCTGGGCCCTCACGTTCTTCAGGGTGCTCAGCGTGGGAGCGGACGTCGGGCGCCCCCCGACCGCAGCGCAGCAGTAGCCCTCGCACGTATGAGTGAGAGGGGGCCCTGAGGGCCAACCTGACCACGTGAGAAGCACTTCCGACCAGTCCGTCCGCGTTGGCCCCCTTCACGGCCTCGTGTCCATGCTATGCCGTCGCGCCGTTCGCTTCTCCTCCGGGCCGAGCCAGGTGCGGAGGGCGGAGGGAGCGCCGGTCGCGTAGACGTCGTATGTCCCGTGCCGCTGAGCCACCGGTGGCATGACCGCGATCACATCCGCCGCCTGCTGGCCATCAGTCCTGCACCGGCACGACCTGCACTGCGTCCACCCACAGCACGCCCCGGTTCTCGGGACGCACGCTCACGTGCACACGCCGCTCGTCCACAGGCAGCTCGATACGCATGGTGTGCCTCTCCCACCGGGTGCCGACATCTACGGTCGTGGACGGACGCTCCTCCCACGTCCGCCAGCCGCTCGCGCCGATGAAGGCCTGCATCGGACGGTCGGCCTTCAGGTACACGCTCACCTCGTAGCTGCCCGTCGCCAGGGATGCCGGGAAGGTCGTGACCGTGAGGCCTTTCCCCTCCGCGGGCGCTCGGATGTACAGCGAGTGCGTGCCCTCGACGGCCTCCAGCGGGTCGGTGCCCCAACTAGCGCCGGTCTGCTCGGGGTAGCTGACCCGGCAGGCGTCGGGATAGCCGGGGTTGGTTGCCTCCTCAAAGCCACCGTTGCGCACCAGGCTCTGCGGATCAAGCGTCACCGGCCCGACCTCAACCTCGCCCACGCGGTAGCGGTAGATGCGCACCCCAAGCGCATCGATCATGTCCTCGATTACGCCGTCATCTGAGACCGGGATCGCGCGGTTCTCGAACATCACCTCCGCCGACGCCTCCACGGGCCCGGCCGAGCACTGCAGGCGAATGCTCCTCGGCTCCTGCGCGGCGTTCACGCACAGCACGTAGGCGTGCCCATTGTGCATGCGGCCTGCCAGGTGCAGATCGCCGTCGCCGTCGATGCACCCCACCGCCGGCGCGGGCTCGTGTGACAACAGCGCGGGCGTCAGCTCCCGTATCTCGCGCGCCAGCTTGCGGCACTCGGCCCACATGCCGTCCACGAACGGATTGTTGTGCGGCGGGCGGCGGATGAAGTACTGGATGCCCGTCGCCCCGTGCACGATCGCCATGTAGGTCATGCAGCGCTGCTCCTGCCAGGTGGGCTCGCGGGACCATCCCTCCCCGCCGCCGAATGCCTGCGGCACACACCAGATCGGCATGCTCTCGCCGGTGGCGTTGAGCACCAGGTCCACTGTCTCCGCCACGCGCGTCACCGGGGCGTTGGGGATCGGGTAGGGGTCGACCATCAGGATATCCATGCCATCTGCGTACTGATGCGCCTTGCTCGGCACGCAGAAGACCATGGTGGTCGGGTGGTACGGATCCAGCCGCTTCAGGTGCCGATTATGATGGATGTAGCGATCGGGCGGATTTCCCCGACCCGCCGGCTCGTCGGAGAGATACCACGTCAGCAGGCCCGGCGCGTCCCGAAAGGCCTCGACCTCCTCGGCCAGAGCCACGTCCACCTCATCGCTCGGCTCGCGGTCGGTGATCTGGCGCACATCGTAGTGCATGTGCATCCCCACCGCCTCGGCGTAGTCCACGAAGTCCGCGATGACCGGGCGCTGCTCGCGCCGGAAGTCGTCGGGGAAGTTGTGATAGACGCAGATCATGTTGAATCCGAACGCGCCCTCCAGCCGCAGCACGTACTGCGGCTCATCCTGGTCGTAGAACCGGCCGCGGTGAACGTAGAAGCCGAAGGGGAAGAAGGGCTTGCCGTCCACGATCAGGCCGCGCGATCGGTAGTCGATCTTCACCTCGTTGGGCTTGGGTGGAGCCTTCGCGAAGCTGGCCTCCGCGACCGCCATGAGCTGCCCATCGCCCATCAGATGGCACTGCACGTCGTGTACGTCGTCGGGCAGCCCGGAGAGGTCGATGGGCACCACAGTCTCCTCGCCCTCGACTGCGACCTGCCGCGTCCCGCCAAGCGCCATCCCCGTCAGCTCCGCCACCAGCACCTCGGCGTTCGGGCGCTCATTGAGCGTGATCAGCAGCTCGGCCTCGTCCTCGTG
>JBNGDZ010000162.1:5720-9078 GCA_049975765.1 Armatimonadota bacterium | reverse complement strand
CGTCGTCGTTGTCTCCATCCTTCGCGTAGGTCGGGCTTCCAGCCCGACAGCGGCCGACGGGGGTACCGACAGGGGTATGCACGGCACCTCCCTTAGTCGCGCCTCTCCAAGCGCCACGACGAACGGAGGGGCGGGCTGAGCAGCCAATAGTGCCTTATAAGAACCCCGGACACCTCACCTCGTGTGTTCGGGGCTTCTCGTAGAGCCTCGCCCGCAGTCTGTGGATGGAACTGGCGATTCGCGGCACGGGTCGCTTGGTGGTCCTGCTGGGCCGCCATTCGGCGAGCAATAGCGCCAGGGAATATGCCGCCAGCGCCGCCACGCCCGGCCGTTGGCGCCGGTCTTCATGCCCCCAGCGACGGCGTCGGGCTGGAAGCCCGACCTAGGCGATTACGCGATCAAGGGCGTGTCGGATGAGGATTGTATGCCGCTGCCGCTGTCCGCGCGATGTGGCCGCAGGGCAGAGCGGGCCTTCGGTCCGCAGGGGGGCGGGGTGTCGCGGCCGGAACAAGTGCACGCACGTGCGGGCGGGGGCGCACGCCTCCCATCACCGCGGCTCGTCGAATCTTCGTCCGCGGCCAGGGAAGGGTTCGCGGCGGGCACGTGGAATCTGCCCACACCAGTCGTCACCGAGACCTGACGCATCGAGGAGAGGCTGACATGGAGAAGCTCAGGGTCGCCATGGTGGGTGCCGGCGGCCGCGGCATGAGTCACATCAGGTCGATCGCGGGCGCGCCCAATATCGAGTTCGTCGCCATCTGCGACCTCATCGAGGAGGTCGGAAGGCCCGTCGCCGAGGAGTTCGGCGTGGACTATGTGCCGAGCATCGAGACGCTGCTGGCGGACTATGACATCGCCGGTGTTGGGCTCTGCGTCCAGACGCCCTACCATTACGAGACCGCCATGCCGGTCATCGAGGCGGGCAAGCACCTTGTCACCGAGAAACCCATGGCGAGCTCCATCGCGCAGGCGAGGGAGATGATGGAGGAGGTCGAGGAGCGGGGCCTGATCGCCGCCATCTCCTACCAGCTCCGCTTCAGCCCGGTCTTCCGGAAAGTAAAGGAGATCTGCGACCAGATCGACCCGCTGCAGGTGCTCTTCGCGCGGCAGCGGGGGATGCTCAAGGACAAGTACCTCAGCCCCGCGCCCTTCGACGGCATCATGGACTTCATCAGCCACGACATCGACATGGTGCCCTTCCTGGCGGGCCGCGAGCCGAAGGCTGTCTTCGCCACCATGGGCCGGGACGTGTGGGCGGAGGCGGGCGCCATCTCCTACATGGGCGCTCAGATCGAGCTGGGCGAGGGTCCGCACAAGACCGTGGGCGTCATCTCCTCGTCGATGGGCGGGGCGGGGGTGCCACAGCGGCTGGACGTGGTCGGCAAGAACGGGCTGGCCGTCGCCGCCGGTGGTGAGATCAAGTACGCCATCGGGCCAAATCCGGGGCAGGACGGCATCCCCCGCGACTTCTGGAAGGCCTCGTTCGCCGGGGAGGGTCGGGACTTCACCGGCGACCTCTACCGTCACTGGGCGGACGCCTGCCTGCGCCCGGACGAGGTGGAGCTGGCGCCGGCCGCCAGCTACCGCGACGGCTACAACGCGCTGCTGGTCTCACTGGCGATGGTGGAGTCGGGCGAAAGCGGGGAGGTCATCGATCTGGCGGAGTTCGCCGCGGCCAACACATAGCCGCCCTCGGCGCAGCCCAGTCGCAGCGCGGCTCGGGCTTGTGTCCGAGCCGCGCTGCACGTGCGGTCGCCTCTACAGCTCCAGGAAGTACTCGACATATGGAATGGCGCGCTCGAAGCCGGCGGCACGATACATGGCGCGGGCGGCGGCGTGCCCCTCGTCCCCACCGGTGAGCACCCGGGCGCAGGCCATTTTCTCCTCGCGGAAGCGCTCCAGCACGTGGCGGCACTGCTCGGTGCCGATGCCCCGGCCCTGCCAGGCGGGCAGGACCGCGTTGTTGCTGATCTCCCCGACGCCACGTTCGCGATGCAGCCGCCAGGTCATGAAGCCCACGATCTCGCCATCGACCTCCGTGACGATGGCTGAGTCGGGGCTGTCGCGGACCTGGCTCTCCACGCTCGTGCGCTTCTGATGCTGCCAGTCGCCGAAAACCTGCCGCCACAGCTTCTCACCGAGCAGCCCCCGCCAGCTCTCGAAGACGATGCGCCAGGCCTCCACCGCTATCTCGCCGCAGCGCTCGGCATCGTGAGGAGTGGCAGGGCGGATGACGGGCCTGGGTGTCGCGCCGGCCACGTCACTCGACGGGCTCGACGACGAGGTCATCGAAGCGCACCACGAACTCGCCGTCTGTCTCGGTGTTGAGCACGCCGGTGTCCCCGTTGGTCTCCAGGCGCACGGTGGCGTTGCTGGCGTCGGCGGGTGCAGTGACCGTCGCGGTGAGCTCTCTCCAGTCGAAGGTCCCGCCGGCATGCTCGGTGTCGTCCTTGATCTTCTCCTCGCTTGCCACGCCGGGCGGGCCGCTCCACCAGTGCACGCGGGCATAGACCATGTCCTCGGGCGCGCCCTCGGCGGTAGCCCACACGGAGACGCGGTACTGCTTGCCCGGCTCTACCTCAAAGGCCGGGCTGCGGGCGAAGCCGCGCGCACTCTGACCGAGGTCGATACGCAGCGAGGTCTCGCCGCTGTGCACGTTCTCGGTGCACTCCACGAACTCCGCGGGCGCAACGATCACGTCGGTGATCCAGCCCTCCAGACCGTCCTCAAAGCCGCCATTTGCCACCAGATTGCCCTGTGCAAGACACATTGCGGGGACAACTCCTGCGAGCACGATGACTGTCATGAGTCGCATCCTACCAGCCTCCGCTCTGTCGGATGTCAGGCGCGATAGGCCGCTTCGACCTTCGCGATTGCTGCAAGCACGTCATCGCAATCCTTCGCCTTGATGGTGGGGTAAACCTCCAGCGTCACCACTCGTTCGCCGATGGCCTCGCTGATGGGACAGCTTCCCCGCTCGTAGATCGCCTGGCCCTCATACCAGGGACAGGCGAAGGGACACTCGGTCTGGCCCGGCCCCAGATGCTCGGCGAAGACGGGGTCGAGATGGTTCGCGAAGGAGCTTCCTCGAGAGATGGGCACGCCCTCGGCGGCGACGGCCCGCACGAACTCATCGCGGGTGCACGCGACCGCATCCTGGTTGAAGAGGCAGTCGTAGCGGAAGTACGTATGTGTGCGGTCGGGGCCCTCCGGGATCGGGTCCACCGCCGCGCTCTCCGCCAGCCCCTCTGTGAGGTAGGCCGCCAGCTCACGGCGCCTGGCGACGGAGTCATCGAGGCGCCGCAGCACCGCCAGGCCGATGGCCGACTGCATCTCGGTCATGCGCAGGTTCCAGCCG
>JBNGDZ010000162.1:0-5710 GCA_049975765.1 Armatimonadota bacterium | reverse complement strand
GGCCCGCCGCGCAAGCTCCACATCGGCGGTGACCACCGCGCCGCCCTCGCCGCCGGTGGTCATGTGCTTGGTCTGGCAGAAGCTGAAGGCGGCGATGTGGCCCAGTGAGCCGACCCTCGCGCCTTTGTAGGTGGCCCCGTGGGCCTGCGCGCAGTCCTCCACCACCAGCAGTTCATGCTCGGCGGCCAGCGCCATGATCTCATCCATGTCGCACGGCCGGCCGTACATGTGGACGGCTACGATGGCCTTCGTCCGCGTCGTGATGCGGTCCCGGGCGGTGGCGGCGGAGAGATTCAGCGTCTGAGGGTCCACATCGGCGAAGACCGGCACGGCGTTGAGCCACACGGGAGCCAGGTCGCTGGCGATGTAGGTGTGGGCGGGGACGATGACCTCGTCGCCGGGGCCCACTTTGCAGGCGGCCAGCGCACACTGCAGTGCCGCGCCGCCGTTGGTGACCGCCAGGCCGTAGGGCACTCCCACCCACTCCGCGAAGGCGGTCTCAAAGCGGATGCCGCAGTCGCCGCGGTGGTAGTTGACGTCATCGGAGTCCAGCACCGCCCTGACGGCCTGCTTCTCCGGCTCCTCGAAGTGAGGCCAGGGCGGGAATGGCTCGGTGCGCAGGGGCCTTCCCCCGTTGATGGCGAGGTCGTCGATGCCGACGCCCATGGTCGCTGCCTCCCATGTCATGCGGCTATGAGCCGATCACGTGCACCTTCATGGTGTTGGTCGTGCCCCGCCGGCCGATGGGCGTGCCGGCGGTAATGACGATAACGTCCCCCTGCTCCACCATATCCAGGTCGCGAAGCTGGGCGTCGATGTTGGCGATCATCTGGTCGGTGTCGTTGACGGGCTCGATGAGCACGGGCTGCACGCCCCAGTAGAGGCTGCAGCGGCGGGCGGTTGCCGGCAGGGGCGTGGCTGCCACGATGGGCATGCTGGGGCGGCACTTGGAGGCCAGGCGGGCGGTGCTGCCCGACTGCGTGAAGGCGACGACGCCTCGGGCCCCGAGGCTCTCCGCGGTGTCGGCGGCCGCGCGGCTGACCGCGTCCGCGAAGTCCAGGAAGTCCATCCCCACCAGCGGCGCCGAGGAGGACGCCTCACGGCGCAGCTCCTTCTCAGCGATGGCGGCGATCCTGCGCATCATCCTCACGGTCTCGGCCGGGTACGTCCCGATGGCCGTCTCGCCCGAGAGCATCAGGGCATCGGTCCCGTCGAAGACGGCGTTGGCCACGTCGGAGGCCTCGGCGCGCGTCGGCCGCGGATTGGCGGTCATGCTCTCCAGCATTTGCGTGGCCGTGATCACCGGCACGCGCTGGCGCCGACACTCCTCGATGATCCGCTTTTGCAGCACCGGAACGCGGCCGGGCGAGGTCTCCACGGCCAGATCGCCGCGGGCCACCATGACCACGTCCGATATCTCCACGATCTCGCTCAGCTCCTCAAGCGCCTCCGGCTTCTCGAGCTTGGCGACCACCGGCGTCTCGGCCCCGAGGCCTGCGATCTCCCGCTTCAGCCTGCGGATGTCCTCGGCGGTCCGCACGAAGCTCAAGGCCACGTAGTCGGCCCCCAGCTCCACCGCCAACCGCAGGTCCCTGCGGTCCTTCTCGGTCAGCGTCGGCGTGGAGATGCGTGCGCCGGGGAGGTTGATGCCGGCGTGCTCAGGGACCGGCCCGCCGTAGATGACGTCGCAGAACACCTCGGTGTCCGTGGTTCGTAGCACCCGGAGCTCCACCAGACCATCACGAATGAGAATGCGGGCGCCGGTTTCCACGTCCTGAGCCAGCCTGGGATAGGTGGTGGAGAGGCGGCGTGCATCCCCACGCTCCGCCTCCACGTCGATGACCACATTCCCGCCGTCCTCCAGGCGGACCGGCTCGCCGCGCTCCAACTCGCCCACCCGGATCTTCGGCCCCTGCAGGTCGCACAGGATGGCGATGTGGCAGCCCTTCTGCTCCGCGACTGACCGCACACGGCGGAATACCGTGGTGTGGGTCTTGTGGTCGCCGTGGGAGAAGTTAAGCCGGGCCACGTCCATGCCCGCGTCCATCAGCGTGGCGATCATCGCCTCGGTCTCCGTGGCGGGCCCGAGTGTGCAGATGATCTTGGTCGGATTCGGCTCGCCCACCAGCTTCGCCACTACGCCCACTCCCCGGCACGGTGATCGCCCACTGCGCCCTCGGCAGATTCGCCGTCCGGCCACCGTGACCCTCTCTCTGGCGATCAGAGCTGCGCCGTGCGGGGCTGAGGGCCGCGGCGCTGCGGGGTACGGCTCGCCGTGAGGAGGTGACCGGCTGGTGGATAGCGAATCCATGTACGCTTGACCCGGGTGCGCGGCCTGCCGCCACGCCGCTGCTCCGCTGCAGGCGCAGCCGACGCGCCCGGAGGGGACAGATGCTCGAGGAAGGTGGTAAGGGAGATGAGGATCGATGTTCGCAGCAAGAACGGCAGTGTACCCCAGTACTTCCTCGACCATGCCGAGCCACGTCTGGAGGGCCTGACGCAGTATCTCGACAAGCTGCAGGAGATTCGAGTGGCGGTCTCGGAGAAGAGAGGGCGGCATACCGTTGAGATCACCGCGGAGGAGCCGCGGAACGTCTTTCGCGCGGAGAAGTCGGGCGGCGACATGCTGGCGGCCTTCGACGAGGCCTACCACGCGCTGGAGAAGCAGGCCCGACGGCACAAGCGGCGGATGCGGGACCGCACGAAACAGAGTGTGCGAGAGCTCGAGCCTGACGTGGAGCCGCTCGTCGAGCAGCAGGAGGAAAGCGGCAGCGACGAGCCGGAGATCGTGCGAGTCAAGAGCCACGCCGTCAAGCCGATGACGCCGGAGGAGGCGGCGCTTCAGATGGAGATGGTGGGCCACGACTTCTTCGTCTTCACCGACGCGGAGACCGATAACGTGGCCGTGGTGTACCGCCGGAAGTCCGGGGGGTACGGTCTGATCGAGCCCAGCCTGCAGTAGGCCGCTTCCGGATGCGTCACAGGCACCCAGCGCCGTGCCCAGGGGCGGCCGGAGCCGCCCGGGCCGCGGCGCTGTTTCGTGTTGACACCAGCGTGTGGAGGGCACCATGCCGCGCCGGCTCAGTTCGCTGTGGAACCGGTCACGCCGGCGGATGCGCGTCAACGCAGCCCGGTCCAACCTCCCCCAGCACACCATCGAGGTGCTGCTGGCGGTGTGCGTGGGTGTGCTGGGCGCAGGGGGCGCCGTGGCCTTCCGGTGGCTGCTGGACACGCTCAGGCGGCTGTTCTTCGGCGAGATGGCGGTGTGGCTCGAGCCCATCGCGCCCTATCATCTGCTGATCCTGCCGGTGCTGGGCGCGATGCTGGTCGGGCCGCTGGTCGCCATGCTGGGTCCGTGGGCAGGCGGCTCGGGCGTCCCCGAGCTCCAGGAGGCGGCGGCGCTGAGGGGCGGGAGGCTCAGCGGCCTCCGGTGGCTGGGCAAGGCGCTGGCCTCGGCCCTTACGATAGGCTCAGGCAACTCGGCCGGCCGAGAGGGTCCCATCGCCTTCATCGGGGCCTCCCTGGCGGCGGACTTCGGGCGCCTGTTCCCCGGCGGGGAGCGTCAGCGCAAGCTGCTGTTCGCCTGCGGCGCGGCGGCCGGCGTGGCCGCGACCTTCAACGCGCCGCTGGCCGGCGCGTTCTTCGCCCTGGAGATCGTGCTGGGCACGTGGGGAGCGGAGACCTTCGCGCCTGTGGTGGTGTCGGCGGTGGTCTCCTCTGCCATCGGCCGCCACGTCTTCGGCTCCGCCCCGGCCTTCGACGTCCCCCAGTACTCCCTCGCGACCTTCGCCGAGCTGCCTGTCTTCGCAGTCCTGGGCCTGCTGGCCGCGACGGTCGGAGTGCTCTTCATCACGGCCCTCTATGCGGTCGGTGACCTGTGGGATCGGCTAAGGATGCCTCGCGCCCTGCGCTTCGCGCCGGCCGCCCTGCTGGTCGGGGCTCTGGGGCTGTGGGATCCGGGCGTGATGGGCCTGGGTTACGATACCATCTCCGCCACGCTGCAGGGGGAGATGCCGGGCCTGGGCCTGCTGTTGCTGCTGATGCTGGGGAAGCTGGTGGCGACGTCGCTGACGCTGGGCTCGGGCGGCTCAGGAGGCATCTTCACACCATCGCTGTTCATCGGCGCCATGCTGGGCGGGGCGGTGGGGGTCACCGTCCACGGGCTGGTGGCCACGCACATCACCTCGGCGGGGGCCTACGCGCTGGTGGGCATGGGGGGAGTCTTCGCCGCCTGCAGCCATGCTCCCATCACGGCCGTCTTGACCATCTTCGAGCTGACCGGCGACTACCGCATGATCCTGCCGCTGATGCTGACCTGCGGCATCGCCACGGTGGCGGCGAGGCACATGAGGCGGACCTCGATCTACAACCTCAAGCTGCTGCGCCGCGGAGTGCACCTGGAGTTGGGCCGGGATGTGAGCCTGCTCAACGAGCTTCTCGTCAGAGACGCCATGACGACCGATCTGGTGACGGTGCGGCCTGATGATACCGGCCACGACGCCATGCGCCTGCTGGAGGAGAGCACCCACCACGGCTTCCCGCTGGTCGATGAGCAGGGGCTGCTGCACGGCATCGTTACCGCCGATGACCTCCGGCAGGCGGCCGAGGAGGACCGCCTCGACGAGCCGATCACCTCCATCGCCACCCATCGGCTGGTGGTGGCCTTCCCGGAGGAGACGCTCAATGACGCCCTGCGGAAGCTCGGGATGCATCACGTCGGCAGGGCCCCGGTGGTGGCCCCCGACGACCATCGCAAGATCCTGGGGATCATCACCGACAAGGACATCGTGGCGGCCTACAATCACGCGCTGATCCGCCAGCACACGGACCTGCAGCGCACCGCCAGGGCTGAGTGGTTCGAGTAGTGCGAAGGGACAGGGGCATGCGCGCGAGCATCTGGGCGGTGACCGCCACCTACAATGAGGCCGAGAACCTTCCGGAGTTGGCGGCGGCGTTCCTGGCACTTGACCGGCCGCCGCGGCTTCTCATCGTGGACGACAGCTCCCCCGATGGCACGGGCGAGATCGCCGAGGAGCTTGCCGCCGAGCATCCGGGACAGTTCGCGGTCATGCACCGGCCCTGCAAGCTGGGCTACGCCTCCGCGCACCTGCTGGGCATCCGCCACGTCCTGCAGCGCGGGGCGGAGGTGGTGGTCACTCTGGACGCGGACCTCTCGCACGATCCCGCCGTCATCCCCACGCTGCTGCAGCGGCTGCAGGAGGCGGATGTGGTGGTGGGCTCCCGCTACGTGGAGGGAGGCGCCACCGTGAACTGGGGGCCGGATCGCAGGGCCCTGAGCCGGACCGCCGGCGCGCTGGTGCGGCTGGCCTCCGGCCTGCGAGTCGCCGACCCCACGGGCGGCTTTCGGGCCTACCGCGCGCCCATCCTGCGGCTGGCAAAGTACCACCGCGTTCGGCAGCGCGGCTACGCCTTCCTGTCGGAGCTGCTGTTTCGGTGCGTGCGCGCCGGGGGGACGGTGGGCGAGGTGCCGATCACCTTCGTGGACCGGCGTGCCGGGCGCTCCAAGCTCTCCAGGGCCATCATGGTGGAGGCCGGCCTGCACCTGTTCTCACTGGCCTGGCGGCGCATCACCGGCTGGGTGCCGTAGCTGCAGCGCCTCATGCGCCGCCGCGTTGGCGGCAGCGTAGGCCACCTGCACGGGTACGCCCGCGTCCTCCGCCGCGCGGCGGCACTCGTCGAACTCCGGGGA
>JBNGDZ010000161.1:0-9094 GCA_049975765.1 Armatimonadota bacterium | reverse complement strand
ATGTGGTACCAACTGACGACGATTGGGCTGGCAGTGAAGATGGAGGAGTAACAGCCGCTGGTGATTCCGATGATGAGCGCCAGCGCGAAGCCCTCGATGGTGGCTCCGCCGAGCAGGTAGAGCGCGATGAGAGTGAAGAGCGTGGTGATCACGGTATTGAGCGATCGGGCCATGGTCTGCAGCAGGCTGGCGTTGACAACACTGTCAAGGGGCGCGCGGCGATGGAGGCCGCGGTTCTCACGGATGCGGTCGAAGATAATGACGGTGTCGTTGATGGAGTACCCCAGGACCGTCAGCAGCGCCGCGACGAACCATGTATTGAGCTCAGTCTGAAGGATGGCGAGGGCGCCGACGAGGATGGCCGTATCGTGTATCAACGCTATGACGGCGGCCACGGCAAAGCGGAACTCGTAGCGCACGGTGATGTAGACGAGGATAAGCGCGACACCCAGCGCCAGAGCCTGGATGGCCGAACGGGTGAGCATCTCGCCGATGACGGGGCCGACAGTCTCCCGGCCGAGGGACTGGATCTCGCCGGCATCGTCACCGAAGAGCTTGCTGAGACCAGCCTCAATGGCCGTGTCACGCTTGCGGGCCTCCGCGTCGTTCTCGACCTCCGGGGTGCGGATGTAGATTCGGTTATCGCCGGCGACAAGTATCTGGCTCTTGCCCAGGCCCATTTCCGTGAGCATCCGCCGCGTCTGCTGGGTGACCTCGCGCCCCTGGCCCGGCTCGGTGATGAGCGGCCGCTCGAACTCGTAGCGGAGCAGGCTCCCGCCGGTGAAGTCGATACCCCAGTTCAGGCCGCGGACCGCCCAGAACCCAATGCCGATGGCGATCAGGATGGCCGAGATAGTGAACCAGAGCCAGCTGTACTTTACGATGTCCCAGTCCTGCCTGCGGAAGAAATCCACCAGTTATCCTCCTCGTTTCCAGGCACGTCAGATGAGCGTATGCGGCGGTATCGGCGTCGTCGGATCCTAGACGGGCTGGGTCTGGTCGCTCTGCTCGGAGCGCTCACCGACTCCATACAGAGCGCGTCGCTGGGCCCACCGGGCGTCGGCCACCATGGTCAACAGCCAGCGGGTGACCGTAACGGCGGTGAAGAGGTGGCAGACGACGCCGATGAAGAGCATGATGGCGAAGCCCTTGATGAGGCTGGTGCCCAGCCAATAGAGCACGGCGGCGGCGATGAGCGTGGTGACGTTGGCGTCGAGGATCGCGGTCCAGGCGCGATCGAAACCCGCGGACACCGCCGACCGAAGGGACTTACGCGACCATAGCTCCTCCTTGAGGCGTTCGAAGATGATCACGTTGGCGTCCACGGCCGTTCCCAGGGAGAGGATGATCCCTGCGATGCCGGGGAGGGTGAGGGTGACCTCGGAGTAGGCGGTGACGGCGATCACAAGCGCGATGTAGAGCATCAGGGCGACGTCGGCGAGCAGCCCAGGGAGGCGATAGTAGGCGATCATGAAGATCATGACGGCGATGACGCCGTAGCTGGCGGCCTTCAGGCTGCGGACGATGGAGTCCTCGCCGAGTGTGGCGCTGACGGTTCGGTTCTCAACGATCTCCAGCGGTACCGGGAGGGCACCGGCGTTGAGCAGCAGCCTGAGGTCGCTGGCCTCCTCGGGGGTCATGTTCCCCTCGATGATGCCGTTGCCGGGGATGGCGGAGCGAATGACGGGCGCCATCTGGCACTGCCGATCGAGGGTGATGGCCATGATGCGACCGATGTTCTTGCGGGTGAACTGGTAGAAGTCATCCTTCTTGTCCGGCTTGAGCTCGAATGCCACGACCCAGTCGCCGGCCTGACCGGACTGCACCGTGGCGTTGGCCTGCAGGTCGCGGCCGGTGAAGGCCGGAGAGGACTCGGCCCGGACCTGCTCCCAGGTCACGTTCTGGTTGTTCTGGGTGTCCTCCCACTCCTTGTAGTTGAGCGTGTCGATGGGCTTGTAGCGCTCCGGGATAAGCCGGAACTCCAGCAGGGCGGTGCCCTTGAGGATGTCCATCACGCGCTGGGGGTCCTTGACCCCCGGCATCTCGACGATGATGCGGTCGTAGCCCTGCTTCTGGATGACGGGCTCCCGGATCTCGCCGAAACGGTAGAGGCGCTGCTCGATGATGTACTTGACCTTATTGGCCGTCTCGTCGTCCACGAAGACCGTAGAGGGCTTCACCTGCTCGATCTCGATCCCCGGATAGTTCTCGACCAGAAACTCGTAGATGGCCTCCTGCTGGCGCTCGACCTGCCGCTCGTTGTCCGGGCGGGTGTGGACTTCGAGGCGATTGCCGCCGATGACGCGAACGTCGATCTCGTGGGGATCGGCCCCCATGTCCTGGAGCAGTGATGTGACGCGCAGGACGAGCTGTTCCTCGGTGAACGGCGGGCGGAACTGGCCCTCCTCAAGCTCCTGGTCCTCCTCGGCGACCAGAGGCGTTTCCTCCGGCAGGACGAAGCTCATCTCGGCGTCGGAGAGACAGCGCAGGACGACGTGGGCGCCGCCCTGCAGGTCCAGCCCCAGGCGGAGCTGTGGGACGGGTGTGTAGATGCCGAAGTGCCAGAAGGTCGCAATCGGCTCCTCCTGCTCCTCCTCGCCGGGCTCCTTGGCGAGGCTGACCTGCTCGAACTGCTCCTTCAGGGTCTCGAGGACGAGCTGGCGGTCACGGTCGGCCTGCTCCTGCTCAAGGGCGAATGTCTCGACGGTGAGAAGGTTCTCCTCAAGGATCTCGACCTCGACCTCCTCCAGGCCGGCGTCCCTGAGGGTCTCCGCAATCTCCTCCTGGCGGTCGCTAATGTCATCCGGCGACTCGTAGAGGGCCTCCGTCGTCTCGAACGCGAACTTGCTGTCAACTGCGAAACCGCGATCTCGCTCCAGCCGCACGGGCGCGAAGCCGACCAGGAAGGCGGCGATAAGCAGCAGGATGATGCTGGTGATCCAGACCTTCGGGCGTGACTGCATACTGCTTCTTCTCCTTCTTCAGCCAGGGAAACAGGCAGGGGCCGGAGACCAGGGCAAGTATAGACGAAGTATAGGCGAACGCGGATGCGCTGTCAACGCGGGCGCTGCGGGAGACGCCCAGGCGGTGCCCCCGACTGGCGAGCGTGGCAAGCCCGACACCTGATGTGGCAGCCGCAAAGAGATGAAGCGAAGAGAGAGAGGGCCGGGGAGGCATTCCCCGACCCTCGTCGCTCCCTGTGCAGCACGGGCGTCAGTCTACGCGTGGCGTGAAGTCTTGCGGCGTCGCGCTGTTGATCCACTTCACGTGCCCGTCAAAGTAGCTGGCGTTGACGCCGTTGTTGTGACGGCGCATCTGCTCCAGGATCTGCCAGTTGACGTATGGTGTCCCGTCCCAGTCTCCGTTGACCCACTTGGCCATGACGAGGCCGGTAGCGTTTGGTGAGTGGAACATGGCCCGGGTCCAGTCCAGATTCTGGTCGGGGAAGTACCACCCATCCATGAGCATGATGGTGCCGGACGGGTCCTGCACCTCGCTCTCGTTGGCGTCGGCGAGATAGTAATGGCAGTAGTAGTAGGAGCTGTAGGGGCCCATGGTGGTATAGGGCGGAGACCAGATCGGCTCCTCAGTCGCGGGCTTGCTGGGGCACTGGAAGATGTCCTGGTTGTAGATGTAGGAGTAGACGCAGTGGATCCACCGGTACACTATGTCGTTATCCGCCTCGAACCAGTTCGGCGGCATGGCCCCGTCATAGTCGGACCGATACATCGCGAAGGCGGTCCCGATCTGCTTCAGGTTGTTCTGGCAGGCGCTGATCCGTGCCTTCTCCTTGGCGCGAGCAAAAACGGGGAAGAGGATCGCAGCCAGGATCGCGATAATCGCGATCACGACCAGCAGTTCGATGAGCGTAAAACCTCGGATTCGACGCGTCACCGCGGATCACCCTCCTAGGTGAACGGCCGCCACGCGGCCTCTCTAACCCTGCCGGGCAGGGCTAATGCCTGTACGGCCTCATGCCTGTACGGCGTCACATCTGGCGCGCGCGTCACGCGCCGAATGCGCGGCTCTCACCAGCGGATTATAGTTGCGGTGCGACCGCAGTGTCAAGCTCACTGGCCGGCGCATGCCACGACGCCGACGGCTTCACTGGTGCGGCACGAGCGCGAGGTAGTCGAAGTTGAGGTGCCGCTGCAGCACACCAGTCACGCGCAGTATGTGCTCCCCGGCCGCAAGCCGCAAAGGAGGAGCCTGACCCTCGCCGCCCGTGATGCGAACCAACCACCACTCGCCCTCGGCGTGGCCCCACCCGCCCGTGGCGGGAAACTCGACCAGCTCCAGGCCCTGGGGGGTCTCGCCGTCGATCTCGATTGTCCTGAAGGAGCCCACGTCGCCGCAGGAGATGCGCGCGTAGAGATCGTAGAGGCCCTCGTTGGGGACGCTGAGCGTCCACTCCAGCCAGCTTCCATCGCCGACGAAGCTGAAGACGCAGGCCTCACCGTGAGTGTCCACGTGCGAGCCGGGCTCGACGCTGACCTCCGTCCCGCCGCTGTCCACGAAGTCCTCGGCCTCAACGAGGATGGCGCCGGGAGGCACCTCATCTGCCAGCTTCTGCACCTGTACCGGCGGGGTGACGTCGGAGAAGACGACGCGGCGGACGGGGCTGCCCTCAAGCGTGTAGCCGCTCACGTGCAGGCTCAGGCCCGGATTCTCATCGATCAGGAGGCGCTCTCCCGCCACGAGGGAGCCATCGTCGCGCCGTGTCCACTGATCGACGAGGGTGGCGCCGACGGAGAGCGTGACCCTCTCCGGCTCCAGTTGCGGATCCGTGTCCAGGCGCAGGGAGCTGATGCCCGGTCCGACCCGCGCCTCTCCGGTGGCCTCCATACCATCGAGCTGGAAGCGGGCTCGCAGGCTCCCGACCACCTCACTGCCCGCCGCAACCGGCACCACGGCGGTCTCGGGGGGAAGACTCGGCTGGCCCGCCCAGCCCAGGTGTAGCCGATGACTGCCGAAGGGGAGAGCGACCACGGCCTGGCCGTCCTCGGCGTTCCACTGCAGCCTGGGCTGGGGAATGAGTTCGCGATCCAGGAAGCCCCACTTCACAGGCTCGGGGAGGTGAACGGCGAGTCGGAATGTCTCAGCGACGCCGCGTTCGCCGGGCTCAGCGACGGTGTAGGTGACGACGGCGCGGTCGGGCAGGTATCGGACCCCGAAGGCTCCTGGGAGCGAGGAGCTGAGCAGCGTGCCCGCGGACGCCGTTGCTGTGGTGCCGAGCGCCAGAGCCGCGATCACCACGATCACAAGCTGGTTGCGGTCAACCGTCATCTGGTCCATCCTCTCGGGTCGAGCAGGGCTTAGCGCCGCTTGCCATTTCGCCCACAGTGCGAGAAGACCTGCCTCCGGACGATGACGCGTCGAGCGCGGTGGCGGCATCTTCGCCGGCTGAAGGGTTGCTCCCTCCTCCTGCCGGTGATGCTGCGCCGCGAGATGACGGCGGCTGTGCGGGAGGCGAGGATGCGGACTGCAGTGGCGGCGACACTGCGGGCGGCGGGTGACGCCCTTGGGGCGGGCCTCGGGGTGGCAACTGCTCGCGGGCGCACGAGCGTTTGGAAGTAGCTGAGGCATTTGCGTTGGGCACGTGCCTGTGCTATAGTTGGTGTGAGTTGGAAAGTGGCTCATCATTGAGCCAGGAGGAAACACCCGGTCTTGGAAACATCGTCAGCGCAGGCCGGTGAGGTAGCGCTGCTGGTGGGGTTGGTCTGTCTGGCAGCGTTCTTCGCCGGCTCCGAAGTCGCGTTCCTCGGCGTCCCCCACACATGGGTGAGGCAGACGGCCGAGTCCGGGTCCAGGTTGGCCCGGCTGCTGCTGGCCCTGCAGGAGCGTCGAGCTACCGTCTTGGCGACCATCCTGGTCGGCATCACGGGTAGCTACTACGTGGCCGAGCACCTCGCGGTGGTGCTGTGCCTGAACTGGCTGGGGCCGACGCTTGGCCCGGCGGTGGCTTCCACCGTGGCCCTCGTGGGGATGACGGTAGTAGTCCTGATCTTCGCCGAAGCGACCCCCATGCAGTTCGCCGCGCGCAACGTCAAGCGCGTTGCGACCTATTCCGCCCCAATAGTGGCGCTCTTCAGCATCCTGCTGTATCCCATCGTGAGCGTGTTCGATCTGCTGGTGCGCGGGCTGATGTACCTCAGCGGCGCCGGCGCGCACAGGATGCTGCCCAGCGTCACGGAGGACCAGCTCAAGGCCATGATCGACGAGGGGCAGTCCCAGGGCGCGCTGGCCGTCGGGACGGGGCGGATGTTGCAGGGGGCGCTGGACTTCGGCGATCAGACGGCAGCGCAGGTGATGACGCCGCGGCCGGACATGAGCTGCGTGGAGGAGACGGCGACCATCGCCGAGGCGCTCGCCGTTGCCATGGAGAGCAAACACTCCCGCCTGCCGGTCTTCGCTGAGGACAGGGATCACATCACCGGCATCCTGTATGTCAAGGACTTGCTGCCCTACGTGCGCCTGGGGGAGATGGACACCCCGGTACGCACGGTCGCGCGGCCGTCGCATTTCGTTCCCGAGAGCATTCCGGCCGATGAGCTGCTTCGGCAGCTTCGGGTGGGAAGGCGGACGATGGCGATCGTCTATGACGAGTTCGGGGGCACGGCGGGGCTGGTCACGATCGAGGACCTGCTGGAGGAGATCGTCGGGGATATCCAGGATGAGTACGACGTCGAGCAGCCGGAGATCGTGCGCGGCGATTCATGCCTGCTGTGCGACGCGAGCATCGGGCTGCACGAGCTGGACAACCTGGTGGGCGAGGCCCTGCCGACGGAGGAGTATGACAGCCTGGGCGGGCTGGTGCTGGAGTTGGCGGGGCGCATCCCCGATGAGGGGGAGAGCTTCGCTTGGGGTGGCCTGACGCTGACCGTGGAGGAGATGGACGGCCTGCGGATATCACAGGTGAAGGTGACGGAACGGGCCGAGGCGAGCGGATTGCCGCGCGGTGATGGGCCATGAGTGTGCTGGTGGGGGTGATGATCGCGCTCATCGGCCTGTGCCTGGTGGCGAGCTTCGTCCTGTCGCTGTCGGAGGCGTCGCTGCTGTCCGCGAGTCGCCACGAGATGAGCAAGGCGGCGCGCGCGGGCGATCACCGGGCGGCGCTGGTGCTGGCGATCACCGAGCACGGCGACTTCCTGCACGTTTTCGTGGTGTGCAACAACGTGCTGGTGCTGATCATCTCCACCCTCATGACGCACGTGGTGCGCCAGCTCCATGGCGGCCACGCGGCGGAGGCGCAGTTGATGGAGGGCGTGGCGCACATCGCCATGGTTGCGACCATCCTGGTCTTCGGCGAGCTTCTCCCCAAGACCTACGGCTCATTGCGTCCCGGCCCGAGCGCGCGCGCGGTCGCCGGCTTGATGTCCGGACTGACGCGGGTGCTGGGCCCGCTGGTGGCGCTGATGAACCGGATCAGCACGGGCGTGATGGGAGTGCTGAGGCTCAACGCCGAGCACCACCGGCACTTCATGACCGCTGAGGAGATCATGGCGGCGGCGGACCTTGGGGAGGAGGAGGGGACGGTGGAGCCGGAGGAGGGGGAGATGCTCGACAGCGTCATCGAGCTGCGGGAGCGCACGGTCAAGGACATCATGGTGCCGCGGGTGGACATGGTGGCGCTGCCGGCCGATGCAACCGTGGAGCAGCTGATGGAGGTGGCGGTGGAGTCGGGCTTCTCGCGCATCCCCATCTACGCCGAGAGCATTGACCACATCACCGGCATCGTCTACGTCAATGACATCCTGATGCAGCTCGCGGGCGGTATGCGCGAGATTGATCTGGCCGAGGTGGCGCGCACGCCGATCCTGGCGCCGGAGAGCAAGCGGCTTGACGAGATGCTCTCGGAGCTGCGGCAGCAGAAGGTGCACATCGCGATTGTGATCGATGAGTTTGGCGGCACTGAGGGCCTGGTGACGATCGAGGACATCCTCGAGGAGCTGGTGGGTGAGATCAAGGATGAGCACGACCTACCCGAGTCTGAGATCCTGGTGACCGGCGACGGGGAGGCGTTGATCCAGGGGAAGGCGCGGATCGAGGACCTGAACGCGCAGCTCGGGACGGAGATCCCCAGCGAGGAGCATGACACGGTCAGCGGATTCCTCACGGGGATGGCAGGTCGCGTGCCGCAGGAGGGGGAAGTGCTGACGGCGGGAGACGTGACCTTCGTGGTGGTGGAGAGCAACGACCAGCATGTGGATCGCTTGCGGGTCATCGCGCCGACCCCCCAGGAGGCTGAGTAGCCGTGGCTCGACGAGTGCGCAAGCGAAGAAAGAAGAAGGTACCGGAGACGGCACTGACGCTCGACGACTACCAGTTCGCGGGCGAGAAGCGTGTCTACTGGGAGGGCGTGGGTGGCGTGATTGCCATCTTCATCATCGTCACCTACAACATCGCCTACTTCGGCGTATTCAACGAGAACAACCCGGGTGGGCCGCTGTATCACAGGTACTGGATTCCGGCTGTCATCCTCCTCTATCCGGCTGTGGCGTGGCTGGTGTCGAACTGGCTGGCGGTTCGGCCGCGTCGCCGGCAGCTCAAGGAGGCCGGGATGAACCGCCGGGTGCTGAACAAGACCTACCCCAAGCTCAAGTCGATCCTCACCGAGCAGGCGAAGCTGCTGGTGGTGGACGAGCCGGAGATGTACGTGGTTGACGACGACACGCCCTACATCTTCACCATGCCCAGCAGAAGCGGGACGATCGTGACGACCGACCCACTGGTGGACGCCATGAGCGATGACGAGATGGCGGCCCTGGTTGCGCGGGAGATGGGACACATCAAGTCCCACCATGTGCGGATGGCCTTCGTGGTGCGCTTCATTCGGCGCAGCAATGTCGTGGTTCAGGTGCTGTTGTTCCCGGTGAGGCTGATGGCGCTGTTCCTGCGCGGCTGGCTGGACCTGATCGAGGTGACAGCCGACCGCGTAGCGGTTCTGGTCACCGGCAGGCCCGCGCTGGTGAACGCGGCTCTGGTGAAGCTGGCGGTGGCCGCCGACCGGGAGGCGGAGATCAGCAAGGAGGACCTGGAAGCCTTCCTGCAGACGGCCACGGACATCAGCACCGACGCAGCACAGATTGAAAGG
>JBNGDZ010000160.1:3902-9108 GCA_049975765.1 Armatimonadota bacterium | reverse complement strand
GCCTACTCCAGGTCCACGCCCAGCTTCTCGAGCGCCTCCTCGGCGGCGGCCACGACCTTGGGGTCCTCATCGCTGAGCAGCTCCTGGAGTGGCTCGACGGCGGAGTCGTCATCCAGTACCCCCAGCGCCTGGGCGGCGGCGCTACGGACGAGCTCCTTGGGATCGTTGGTGCGCTCGATCAGGGCTTCGACGGCCCGCTTCTTGATGCCCACCCGGCCCAGGGAGAGCGCGGCGTGCCGGCGGACGCTCCACTCCTCGTCCTCCAGGGCCTTCAGCAGCGGTTCGACACAGGTCCGGCTGCCTATCTCTCCGAGTCCGACCGCGGCGGTCATGCGCACGACCCAGTCCGGGTCGTCGAGGCACGAGGCCACCGGATCGACGGCCTTGTAGCTGCCGGTGCCCGAAAGCCCCTCGACGGCCGCGTAACGGATGTCCTTGTTCTCGTGCTCCAGCAGAGGTTCGAGGTACTTGATGCTGGACTGCTTGCCCAGCCGCCCCAGCGCCACCGCGGCGTAGCGCACCACCCGCTCGTCGGGGTCATCCAGCGCCTCCACCAACAGGTCAAGGGCTCGATCATCGCCGATCTCCCCGAGAACCTCCACGCCCCACCGCCGCATCAGCGGATCGCCGCCGCGAACGGCCTCGATGATGTCAGGCACGGCGGCAGAGCCGACGCGTCGCAGCGAATTCCCGGCGGCCTTGCGTACGTCAATGCTCGGCGACTCCAGCGCGCCGATCAGTGGCTCAATGGCGACTGTGCTGCGGATCTTGCCCAGCGCCTCGGCGGCGGCCTTGGCGAGGTCCACGTTGTCGTCCTGCAGCACATCGATAAGCGGGTCGATAGCGCGCTTGCTCTTCAGATCCCCGAGGGCGGTGACGGCGGCGCGCTGCACCTCGATGTTGGGATCGTTCAGGCGCTTCATCAGCTCCTGGGCCACCGAGGCGTCACCGATGTTGCCGAGGGCCTCGGCCGCCCACTTCCTGGCCGCCTGGTCGCTGCCGATCAGCGCGTCCAGAAGAGCTGGCACGGCGGCGTCGCCGATCTCGGCCAGAGCCCCGGCCGCGGCCTCCTGGGTGTTCTTGCTCGAATCGCTGAGCGCCTCGATCAGCGGAGGTATGGCGCGTTCGTCGCCGATACTGCCCAGCACCTCGGCGACCGCCATGCGCACCTTGTAGTCCTTATGGTCGAGGGCCTCGATCAGCGGCGTCACGGCGTCGGGGCCCAGTTCGACCAGCTCGGACATGACGGTGTCGCGCGACGCGGAGCTCTTTGACCGGAGCTTGGAGATGAGCGACGTGGCCTGCTTGCTCACTGAACTCATGTATCGCCTAACCTCAGATGAAGGGCCTCAGGCGTGGCAAGCCTCCAGGGATGTCCGACTCTGTTCGGGCCGGGATGCGTCCATCGCGTACACGCTCGTCGCCCCGCCGCCGGGCCCGGGCGTGGGGGTCTCAGGGAGATTACGATGGGCGCGATGCAGTAGCGTCGCGCCCCGGTGACAGTATGACGCAGAGCAGCTGCCGTCAGGCTGCCGGCTCCTCGGGCTGGGGGCGACCTGGCTCAGCCCCCTCGCCCGGCGGCTCCTGCGGCGCCTCCTCAGCCGGTTGGTCCGATGCCTCTGCCTCGGGCGTCTCCTCTGTCGGCTCCTCAGCGGCGGCCTCCGGCTCCTCGACGCCGGCCTCGGCTTCCGCCGGCTCCTCACCCTCAGCAGCCGGCTCCTCGGGCTCTGTGCCTGCGGTCTCCTCGTCGCCGGGCGCGCCCGTCTCCGCCCCCGCGCCGGCAGCGGGAGCGGTGCGGTAGCCCGCGAAAGCCTTGTGAACGCCCTGCATCTCCTGCTTAGCCCTCTGGCGCAGCTCCTCGATCTGGTCCTGGAGCTTCTGGTACTCGGGTCCGATGTCATTGATCAGGCCCTCGACGGAGTCCCGCATCTTCTTCACGCGCTGGGCCGCCTCTGTGTCGCCGGCCTGAGCGGCCGAGGTGCGGATGATCTGCAGCTTCTCATGGATACCTCGAAGGGTCCTGAGCATCTCGTCCACGTTGCCCTGGTCGAGTGCGGCCTCCGCCTCAGGAATGTCGCCGGCCACCTCGCGAAGCTGTCTCTCGCGGGTCCGCTCCCGGGCCTCGCGGGCCTCCTGGGCCTGCTTCTGAAGGTAGCCCTGCCACTGGAACCAACCCACCACGATCAGGGCGGCGATGACCACGATGATGATCACCCAGATCACGGCGCTGCTGCCGCCGGCGCCCTGGAGCCGGTCGCCGCCCAGCTCTGGCTTCGCAGTCTCCTCGACCTCATAGTCCTCGACGTCGAGCTCCTCGTCCGAGGGCTGATCCTCGACCATCTCGTCCCGATCCTCGTTCGACATCAGATGACCCCTTTCGGAGTTGGGTTGGAGTGGGGCGGCGACAGCGAGTGACACGATGCGAGCGATGACGCCGCCGAGTACGACCGACAACCCGGCGATGACGATGACGATAAGGCCGTCGAGCATGATCCCGTCCATGCGCCGCCCCCGGCCAGGCCGCAGCGAGGAGGGCGAGATTTGCGCGAGTGGAATTATATGGAAAGCCCGCAGTCGGGTCAAGGTGGCTGCTCTCCAGCGCCCAGACCGTACTTTCCGAGGTTGACACGTGCCAGGATTCGTGGTACAGTCCCGGTCCAGCCCCCGGATGTCGATCGGGGGCGCGATACTTCAGACACCGACGGTACCACTTGGCCTTAACGGGAAGGGACAGCCGCAGCGATGGCAAGAACGGCTTTCGATACTGCAGAGGAGCTCGAAGAGCGAGTAGTGCGCGTTGACCGCACACGCAAGACCGTCAAGGGGGGCCGGATATCCAGCGCACGTGTTGTCTGTGCGGTGGGCGATGGCCGCGGGAACGTCGGCGTGGGGGTGGGCAAGGCCCGTGACGTGCCGTCCGCGATCGAGAAGGGCATGAAGTTCGCGCGCCAGGAGATGATCCGAGTCCCGCTCGACGGCTACACCATTCCGCATACGGTCAAGGCCAAGGTCGGCGGTGCGGTGATCCTGCTCAAGCCCGCGTCGCGGGGCACCGGCATCATCGCCGGCGGCGCCGTGCGCCAGATCGTGGAGGTAAGCGGCATCCGGGACATCCTCACCAAGTCCCTCGGCAGCGGGAACGTCTTCAACCGTGCGATGGCCTGCTTCAAGGCTCTTCAGAGCCTCTACGATCCCCGAGAGGTCGCAGCACGACGCGAGAAGAGTGTGCAGGAGCTTCTCGACCGCGAGATTGTGGATCCCTATGAGGAGGCGGACGCCGAAGAGGAGGCCGCCGCAGAAGAGGAGGAGGCGGTCGAGTTCGAGGAGGCCCTGCTTGGCGAGGACGAGCAGGCCGAGGAGGACGAGACCGAGGAAGAGCCCGCCGAGGCCGAAGACGAGGCCGCCGGCGAGGAGCCCGAGGACAGCGAAGACGACTACGACGAAGACGACAGCGACGAGTAGCCGCTCGCCCGAGAGGACCTGAGTGAGTCGGCGGCGGATCGCCCAGCGGTCCGCCGTCTGCGTGTACAATGAGAGCGCCCGACCGCCACCGGCCGGGCGCTCGCGCCGTCAGAGCGGCCTGCCTACGCCACGACGACGGCCTCGCCGGTGCGCGCCGACTCGTAGCAGGCGTCCATGACCCTGTGGCTCCAGAGGCCGTCCTCGCCGGGAACCGGCGGCTCGCTGTCGGTCTCGATGGCGTCACAGAAGCCCTGGATCGACGCCTCGTACATGTTGACGACGTCCGGCTCGATGATCTCCTCACCGGCGGGTTCGCGGGCCTGTTGTGCGTCGTAGCCGCCCACCTCAGGCTCCAGCACCGCGCTGATGCTCCCGCCCGACTCCTGCCCGATGGTCCCCTGCGTTACCAGGCTGCCCTTGCTCCCGTAGACCTCCAGCATGTTCCGGGCGGCCGCATCCGGGACGTTGAAGAGCGTGTCCACGATGCCCACCGCGCCGCTGTCGAAGTGAAGGATCACGACGGCGGTATCCTCGGTCTCGTAGTCCTGCACCAGGTGCTCGGTGAAGCATGCCACGCGCTGGACCTTGCCGAAGAACATCTCCAGCAGGTCCACGCAGTGGTTGCCCATATCGATAAGCGCCCCGCCGCCGCCCAGGTCCTGAATCTGCCGGAATGCTCCCTCAATTGGCGGATACCAGCAGGTCAGCTCTGCGCGGCCCATCACCGGCGTCCCCAGGTCGCCGGCGTCGATGATGTCCTTGATGGCGGTGTGACAGGCGTGGAAGCGCATCATGAAGTTGGTCCCCAGCTTCACGCCCTCCTCGTCACAGACGCGGATGCTCTCCTCACATTCATCGACGGTCAGCGCCAGGGGCTTCTCGCACAGCACATGCTTGCCGGCCCTGGCGGCCGCCACGGTCTGCTCGTGGTGCACGTGGGTCGGCGTGGCGATGTAGACGGCCTCCACCGCGTGGTCGGCCAGCAGCTCCTCCACCGCCGTGTAGCCCGTCACGCCGTACTTCGCCGCCACCTCGTTCAGCCTGTCCTCCGCGATGTCCTGCACCGCGACCAGATCGGCGGAGGGCGCCGGGACGATCCCCTCGGGGATCGTGCGCCGGTCAGCGATTCCTCCGCAGCCGATGACTCCCCATCCGATTGTCATATAAAGCACCTCCGGTTTTGCCCTTTGTCATTGAATACGCCGCGCTGTGGGTGAAGTCCTCCGCGACCGCCGCGCGGCCAGAGCGGTCACAGCAGAACCCATGGCATCCCGGCGTCGATAAAGCGCACGGGTATCTCCGGCAGACGCTCGGCGAGGAGCCGAGCGAACTCCCGCAGCCCCGGATTCTCCGACGCCACGTGAGCGGTCTCAATGAGGCCGACCCCTGCGTCCACGGCCGCCCGGATGGTGTAGTCGAGGGCCTCCCCGCAGATGATGGCATCGGCCTCGGCGATGACGGCCTCGTCCACGGCATGCCAGCGCTGCGCGAGACCGCCGTAGTGCACCGTCACGCGCCATATCGTCCTGCCGAGGTCGCCCGCCACCCGCACGTATGGGACGCCCAGAGCCAGCTTGGCGTGGTCGGCCAGCTCCGCCAGTGTCAGCGGCTCGATGTCGTAGGTGCAGCAGTGGCCGCCGCGGTGGGCCTCCACAGTGAAGCCCAGCGCCTCCGCCGCCGAGTCCATGACCCCGCCGGGTGCGCCGTCCCAGTTCGAGTGCGACCGACAGACCACCATGCCATA
>JBNGDZ010000160.1:0-3892 GCA_049975765.1 Armatimonadota bacterium | reverse complement strand
CGCTCGTCCTCAGCGAGCGTCCGGAACCAACTGGACTCGCCGCCTGAGAAGAATGGAGTCTCGTGCGTGAAGATGAAGTTGAGCCCCTCGGTCGCCGCCCGGCGCAGCACCGCCACGGTCGGCGTCCAGGTCACCGCGATGCCGGTGACCTCGGCCTGTGGGTCGCCATGTAGCAGGCCGTTCGCGTCGCCCTCTATGGCGTACTCCAACGGCGCGATCTCCAACACCACGGCCTCGACTTCTCTGGCCCTCACGTCGTCCCCTCTTCGCTGCCACCAGAGCCCGGATTCGACCCACCGTACTCCCTGACCGCCGAGGGAACCAGCGCCAGGAGGGCGGCGCCAACGTCCACAAGGCCCCACAGATCCTCCTCAGTCGCGGCGTTGGAGGGAGCGTGGGCAGCGTCATCCCGCACCGCGCGGAATGCCTCCACAGCCTCGGAGAACTGTTGCGGCGCCATCCCCGCATCCACCAGCCTCCGGGCGGCCTGCACAGCATTGCGATCACCGGTCGCCGCCCGCAGGCGAGCCTCCAGCGAGCTCCAGACCAGCATCAGCGCGGCGCGCGGCTCGCCGCCGGCCTCGGCGATGATGTCCTCAATCTCCTCGGCGGTGGGGGCGCCTGCGGGCAGATCCTCAATCTCAGCCGCCACCCGGGCGTGCTCGACTCTGTCGGCCAGATCGCGGATGCGCTGGGACAGCTCGGAGGTCGCGGCCTCTTCTGTCGGCCGCGGAGGCTCCTCAGCCTTCTCGACCGTCTGAGCTGTCTCTGCCTCGCGTGCCGCCTGTGCCTCCTCCCGCTGACGCTGCCGCCGCGCAAGCCAGGCGGTTGCCTCGTCACCGTAGAGCACAATCGCCAGCAGCACCAGGAGCACCACGGAGGTGCCATCCACCCCGGCCGCCGGGACGATCATGTGTACCAGGATGAGCAGCAGCGTGGTTCCCCCGAGCAGCTTCTGCCTCGGGTCCAGCTTGGCCAGTTCCTCCATCTGCCTGCTCCCGCGTGCTTCAGGGTTGGCCACGAGCGTGCGTAGATGCGCCGCGGACGGGCCGCTATCCTCCCGCCGGCGCAGGAATCCGCTCGAGCAGCTCCGGCGCGGCCAGCTCGCAGAAGGCCTGGAGCATCACGCGCTTGCGTCGATCGGATACGCCGATGGCGGCCCCATCCCCGTAATCGCCGAGGATGAACCCACCGTCCGGGGTGGACCAGTGCTCCAGCAGCAGCGCCGCCTCCCGGCGAATGTCGTCCTCGGTGCCGAGGGGCAGCGTCATCTGGATGTCGCACAGGCTCAAAAAGCAGATGCGGCCCCGGTACCTGCGCCCGATCTCCTCGATGCCCAGGTTGCGGGGCTGCTGGAGGTTGATCACGTCCAGCCCGCAGTCGATCCACTCCTCGATGACGTCGTTGACATGCCCGCACGAGTGCATCCAGGCGTGCATTCCGGCCTCGTGGATGGCGTCGTAGAGTCGCCGGTAGCGGGCCTTGAAGAACTCCCGCCACATGGGGATGGATATGATGCTGGCCTGTTGAGTCCCCCAGTCATCGGTCATCGACATGCCGTGGATGCGCCCCCGGAAGCGCCTCCCGACGTTTCTCGCCACGCCCACCGGGTACTGCAGCACCCGCTCGGCCAGCTCGTGCACCATCTCCGGCGCGGCGTGCATGTCCGCCAGCAGCTCCGCGAAGCCCCGGAGGTAATGCATCCGCTCGAAGAGCGTGAAGCCGCAGCCGATGAGGACGTACCTGTCCCCGGCCTGCTGCAGCGCCTCGTCGATGTGGGCGTAGCGGTGATCGTCATCGGGGTCGGGGAAGCTGATCTCATCCAGCAGCTCCCAGGAGGTGAGTGGATGGCCCTTGGGCTGGCCCATGTTGCGCACGCCGCTCTCCTCGGGGGGCTTGTGCCAGACACAGCCCCACTCGTCCTCATTCGGGTGGGACGGCTCCCAATCCGCCGCCGGCCTGCATCCCACGCCGAAGGTGTCGCTGATCCCCAGAGCCCCGAACTGCATCGGGAGGCGCTCGGGGCACTCGAACTCGATGGCGCGACGGACGAGCTCCTTCGGGGTCATTCGTCACCCGGCTCCCACGAACCCGTTCGCGAACTCGATGACCTTTTGGGCGAGGCCCAGTGCCTCCTCGCTTTGCTCCACGCCGAAGACGTCCTGCGGCCGGCCACCTGGAGGCAGTCCGTTGGGGTAGCGAGTAGCGATGTAGTAGACGTCGAGATGCCCGGCCCGTGCCAGCCTCCCGGCAACCTCCGCCCGCTCAGCAACGGCCTGCAGCAGCTCGGAGAGGGAGTGTCCCCAGGGCTCCTCGCCCAGCGAAGGAAGCACCGCCTTCAGGGCCTTCTCAGCCGCGTGCTGCGCGGAGAAGCGTGCCGAGGGATGACTGCCGGCTTCGGCAAGTATGCGTCCATCCCGCAGATCGCTGCGCGCCTGATCCCGCCAGCGTCGCCCCTCAGCCCTCGGATCGTGCCTCATGCAGCACCTCTCCCTCACGCAGCGCCTGGCGGACAAGCAGGCTCGACTGGGCCATCTCGTCGAACTCCTCGGGAGTGTACGCCAGGAGATCGCATGCCAGGCGCGGTCCGATGGCGTCCCTGATGCGCCGCACGCGCTCCACGAACGGCCTGTCAGTGTCCATGACCACGATCAGGTCAAGGTCCGAGGTCGCCCTGATCCGGTCTCTTGCGACTGAGCCGAACAGGAGGACCTTCTGCGCCCCGAGGTCGGCCAGCAGAGGGATGATCCGCTGCAGCTCGACGGATCGCCTCCTCACGGTGCTCCCGAGTGGGCGCTGTTGGATGCAGTCCGGGGCGTTCGGGCCTCATAGCCGACTCCGCCTTCCGCTGATCACGAGGCACTCAGAAGTCCGTCTTCGGCTCGACCGGCCGACCCTCACGGGAGGACTCGATGGCCGCCCAGCCCAGCGCCACCGTGCGGGCGCCGGAGACGCCGTCGCTGTCGGGCACGGTGTCATTGCGGATGGCTTCGGCGAGGGCCTGGAACTCCGCTGCCAGCCCCTTGGGGGCGGCGCCTGCGGGCATCTCCATCCACGTGTGCCGGTCGGTCTGACGCAGGCAGATCCTGGCGGTCGGCGTGGTGTTGGTCGCGATGACGGTGCCCTTTGTGCCCCAGACGTGCAGGTCAACGTTGTAGGGATGCGCGCAGCCGAAGGAGCCGACCACGATGCCAACCGCGCCGGACTCGAACCTGACGTTGATGTTGAAATGGTCGTCGGTCTGCAGCACCGGGATGTTGAAGTGGTTGGAGTAGCACGAGACCTCCGCCACCTCGCCGCCAATCCAGCGGGCCAGGTCCAGGGCGTGGCAGCCGCCGCCGATGAGCTGATGGCGCTTCTCGGGATCGAAGCGCCACTCGTTGAAGCCCGGGATCTGCTCGTAGTTGTGAATGTAGCTGGTGTAGAGGTTGTAGGTCTCGCCCAGCGTCCCGTCCTCCGTCCACCGCTTAATCTTCTGGAAGACGTCATAGAACCGCGCCACGTGCGCGGTCATCAGCTTCGTGCCGGCCTCGCGCTGGGCCTGGATCATCGCCTGGCACTCCTCGACGGTCCGTGCCAGAGGCTTCTCCATCATGACGTGCTTGCCGTTGGCGAAGGCCGCCTCCGCCATCTCCAGGTGCAGGTAGTCGGGCGCTGCCACGGAGACGATGTCCACGTCCTCGTGCGCGCACAGGTCCTCGTAGTCAGTGGTGCCGAAGGGCACGTCGAACTCGTCCTGGATGCTCCGCACGCGGTCCTCGTCGAGGTCGCAGATGGCGATCAGCTCCAGCCCCGGCACATTCACGATCTGCCGGAGCTGGCTGGCGCCCATGCGCATTCCGATGATCCCTACACCGAGCGTCTCGGGCATGGTGCTTCCCTCCAATGACTG
>JBNGDZ010000159.1:0-9153 GCA_049975765.1 Armatimonadota bacterium | reverse complement strand
CCCGGCGGCGATCAGGGCAAGCAGCGCGGCGAAACTCAGCAGGGGCATGGGGGGCAAAATCCCTTCCGGTGATGGTATCTGCTTCCCGCAGCAGTCCCAGTGTGCCGCGAGCACAGGGGGGGATCGGCCAATCCCACTCAACGGCCTTCTTCGCCCGTGAGGCCGTTGGCCCTTCCCCGAGAGCCGGTCCTCGCCACGATGGACAGGCGGCTGCGCGCGTAGGGAGCCACGGCGCCGGCCACCGAGTATCGTTTGCGCGGCCCACAGCGCAGTGGGACCCGGGAAGGGCGCATGGACAGCAGTGGCCGTGCCATGGACGGCACACGACAACGGCGACGGCCCACAGGGCCGTCGCCTCTTGCCACCGTCGGCTTGCCGCCGCTCAGACCCCCCAGTACTCGTCAATGGAGTCCTGGTAGGCACTGATCCGGCCCTCCCTGACGTCGCCCACCTTCACGGGCGCATTGGCATGCGCGGACTCGTAGAGCGCGAAGCACAGCGACTTGGCCTGCAGCGCACCCTCGGCATCGATCTCCGGGTCGCGGCCCTCGGCCACGGCCTCGATGAAGTCCCAGCACTCGATGGCGATGCCGTCGGTGATGCCGTAGGGGAAGAGCTGCTCGCTCTCCTCCTCCGAGAGCTGCCCCAGGTACTGCTCTTCGATCTCCTCATAGGGCGTCTCGGAGCCGTCCTTGAGCGTGAGGTCCGCGCCGAACTGGAAGGGGTGCATCCACTCCTGCCGGTCGGAAAACGAGCCCTCGGTGCCGTAGTACATGCGCGTGGAGAGCTTCCGGCCCCAGGCGAACGGCGACCAGCCCCAGTGGCCCACAAGGCCGCCCTCCCAGCGCAGCGTGGCCGTCCAGTAGTCCTCGACGTCCACGGGCTGAGGCTCCACGTCCGGCAGGTCGATGGTGGTCTCGTCGATGGTCTTTGTGGTGCAGAACACCTCGTGAACGGGGCCAAAGACATGCTGGACCATATCGGCGAAGTGGGCGCCGCCGTCGAGGATGTTCCCGCCCCCGCCGAGCAGCTTCAGGGCGCGCCACGCCATGGCGTACTTGCTGCGGTCGGGCGGGTTGCCGGAGAACACCTCGTGTGTGAAGAAGGTAGGCTCCCCGTACATGTGCTGGTCATTGATAGCCCACTCGGTGGCGCGGGCGGGCAGACAGCGGCGGATCTGCTCGGCGCCGGCGATCACCAGGTCCGTGCCCTCCGCGGCCTCCATCAGCCGGCGCGTGGCCTTTACCGTGATGCCGACGGGCTTCTCCACCATGATGTGGACGCCGCCCTCGAGGCATGTGACGCCGGCGGTGTGATGGTAGGCGTGAGGGAGGCAGATGTCCGCGGCGTCGGCGGCGCCTGCCGCTACCATCTCGTCGGCGGTCTGGTAGGTGGCCGGCCGGGTGCCCATGCTCGCCTGCAGGCGCTCGGCGGCCGCCTCCGCGCTCTCCCGATTCAGGTCACAGACTGCTGTGATAGCGACCTTCTTGTAGCCTTTTTCGACGAGTGCCTCGTAGCCGTTCATGTGGGCCTGGGCGATCCCGCCACAGCCCACGATCCCCAGACGAACCGCATCGGGCATGGCCATCAGTCTCCTCAGTGTCACAGCAATTCCAGGCGTCGGCCATTTCGCTGCCGCCGCCGATGAACCTGCTGGAGGGCGTGGCGCATTGGGTGGGGAATAGTACTACGAAGCCGCTACCTCAGCAATACAGCGCTGCTGCCGGGCGGCCCCCCGGCGTCAGCGTCCAACGGCCAGAGGGATCCAGATGGCGCGATACCGAACGCTGATTCTCGGGTGCGGGCCCCGCGCGCAGGCCCACGCGAAGGTCTATTCTGAGATCGAGAACATGGAGATGGTGGCGGCCTGCGACCTGGATGAGGACCGGCTGTCTGAGTTCACAGCAGCCTACCACATTCCCGAGGGCTTCACCGACTACGAGGAGGCTCTGCAGGCGATCCGACCGGACGTCGTCCATGTGGTGACTCAGCCCGGCAACCGCGTCTGGGAGGCCGAATGTGCCGCGAACGCCGGTGTCAAGGCCGCCATCGTGGAGAAGCCCATAGCCATCCTCCCCTCCGAGATCATCGACCTGCAGCGCATCCGCGATGAGTCCGGCATGAGGCTGATCGTCAACTGCCAGCGGCGCTACTTCCCGCAGTTCCGGGACGGGGAGATCAGGCGGGTGATGCAGGAGCGGATCGGCGACGTCTATCTCATACGCGCCTCCACCAAGGGCAACCTGATGAGCATGGGCCCGCACACCATGGACCTGCTGCTGATGCTCATGGGAGACGTCATGCCGCAGTCGGTGTGGGCCATGGCCTACGGCATCGACGAGACGGGCTACAAGGCCTACCACCGGGCTCCGGAGCATCTGCTGGCCGAGTACTGGTTCCCGGGTGGGGCGCGGGTGCTGTTCGACAGCGACACGGATGCCCTGGGCACGCCGGACGAGGACAGCTTCTTCATGCATCTGCACTTCGACATCCTGGGCTCGAAGGGCCGCATCTACGTGACGCAGAATGATGGCTGGTGGTGGCAGTCCGAGGGCATGGCTCAGCGGGAGTTCGGGGAGAGCAGTTGGGATCATCAGCAGCACGACGGCCAGCGGGATTTCACCGCCGCGGTCGCCGGGTGGCTGGCCGGCGGGGAGCCGCACCTGAACCGCTTCGAAACCGCCAGAGCCACCTTCGACGCATCCATGGCCGCGCTGCAGTCCGTCTACGAGGGGCGCCGCATCGACCTTCCCCATTCCTTCACGGATGCGCGGTGGCGCGAGCTGAGGGAGCGGCTCCTGACGCTCGATCATCAGGATACGGCATGATGTATGCGCACAGGGGGGACCAGGGAGGACAGTCGCCCTCAACCAGGTGACCCAGGCATGGCTCCAGCAGCCGTTCTCGTCATTGACGATGATCCACAGATAGCCTCGATGATGAAGATGATCCTGGGGAGGGAGGGCCACCAGGTAGAGGCGGCGCTCACCGGCGAGCAGGCGTTGCGTCTCGCTGCTGAGCGGCGGCCGGACGTGATCCTGCTGGACTTGCACATGCCGGACATCCCGGGCCCGGAGATCATCGCACGCCTGCGCGACGAGCTCGGCCTCGATCAGGTCCCAATCATCGTGGCCACCGGCGACACCGAGGCGCCGGAGCTGCCCGAGGCCTTTGCGACCATGATCAAGCCCTTCCATCTGGAGAGCCTCTTGGAGACCATCGAGGCCGCACTCGCGCGCGGAAGCAACCGGGAGTAGGGCCGCCGCAGGGCGCCCGACGTGAGGTGAGAGGATGACTCCGCGCGAGCGGATCATCGCCGCGATCGAGCATCAGGAGAGCGACTACGTGCCCTACGCCATCCCCATCGACCCGGAGGTGGTGGAGCGCGTCACGGCGTACTACGGGTCGGACAGGTGGCGGGAGCGTATCCACACCTTCGTGCACTCCGCCGGCGTGCAGTGGCGCGACGGCAACCCGGGCGACGGCCGGTGGACGGACAGGTTCGGGGTGGTCTGGGAGGACGCGCCGGGCCGGGGCGCCTGGCACAGCGTTCAGGTGCCGCTGAACGAGCCGACACTTGAGGGCTACCAGTTCCCCGAGCTGCTGCCGAACGAGGAGTTCGAGGCGATGCGCCAGAGCTTCTCGGGGCCCCATGACCACTACCGGTTGGTGGGAATGGGGATGCTGTTCTTCGAGCGCTCCTGGGCGCTCCGGGGCATGGAGAACATTCTGATGGACTTCCGCCTGCACCCGGAGTTCGCCCATGAGCTGTTCGAGCGGCTGATGCGGATGCACCTTGACCTGACCGACCGACTCGCCCAGTTGCCCATCGACGCCATTCGCTTCGGCGACGACTTCGGCGCCCAGAACGGGCTGATCATGGGGACGCCGATCTGGCGGGAGTTCCTCAAGCCGCGGCTGGCACAGATGTACAGCCGGGCCCACGAGCACGGCTTCCACGTCTGGATCCACTCCTGCGGGGACAACTCGGCGATCATCGAGGACCTGATCGACATCGGCGTGGACGTCTTTAACCCCTTCCAGCCGGAGTCCCAGGACGTGTACGAGATGAAGCGACGGGTGGGGGGCCGCATCGCCTTCGAGGGTGGCATCGGCACTCAGGAGCAACTGCCGAGGTGGCGGCCGGAGGAGATCCGCGCGGAGATCCGGCGGCTGGTGCGCGAGATCGGACGTGGCGGCGGCTTCATCATCAGCCCCACGAAGCCGATCATGCCCGATGTGCCCACTGAGAACGCGGTCGCCTGCATCGAGGAGATCCTGGTGCAGGCCGGGCACTGAGCGTCCATTTGCAGGCGCGATGGCGAGACGCGGCACGCGGGCGGGCGCGCGTCGCATATCGGCGGCGGAGGTCCCACGGCCTGGAGCCCGAAAAGGGGGCCCGCACCGAACGGGTCATGGAGGTACACTGATGCTCGAATCCGCCAAGCCCCGCGTGGCGCTGGTGCAGTTCCCAGGCTCTAACTGCGAGTGGGAGACCAAGCGGGCGGCCGAGGTCGCCGGGGTGGAGTGTGACGTCTTCCGCTGGAACATCGATCCGGAGGCGCTCGGCGCCTACGACGGCTACATCGTGGGCGGTGGCTTTTCCTACCAGGACCGGATCCGCTCCGGCGTCATCGCCACCAAGGAGCCCATTGTGGCGCGCATGATGCGTGAGATCGTGCAGTCAGGCAAGCCCGCGCTGGGTATCTGCAACGGGGCGCAGGTGCTGGTGGAGGCGGGGCTGATCCCCGGACTGCACGTGGGCGATGTGGAGATGGCGCTGGCGCCCAACCGCCCGGACCCGGCGCACCGTATCGCCGGATTCTGCTGCCGCTGGGTCTTCGTCAAGCTGGCCTGCGAGCCGGACCGCTGCCTGATGACGACCCAGCTGCAGCCCGGGGAGATCATCCCCATCCCCATCGCTCACGGCGAGGGGCGCTTCACCACCCGCGATCCGGATGTGCTGGCCGGACTTCGCGACAACGATCAGATCGTGTTCGTGTACTGCGACGCTGACGGCGTGGTGGAGGACCGCCCGGAGATCAACCCCAATGGAGCGGTGGCGAACGCCGCCGCTATCTGCAGCGCCGACGGCAACGTTCTGGCCATGATGCCCCATCCCGAGCGCGCCAGCTTCCTCGCACAGGTGCCCGCGGACCTGGGCGGGCCCTGGTCGCGGCGGCGTCGAGAGGCCTACGGCGACGCCCGCGCGCTGGACTCAGCAGGGCCGGGCCGGCCCATCTTCGAGTCGATGCGCCGCGCCATGCTGGTCGCGTCGCCGGCCTGAGACGGATGACTTGGGGCGCGGCCGACCGCCGTCGGGCCGCCTCGCGTCGCGCTTGACAGTGCATGGGTGCTGGGCTATACTCACCCTGCTTCGGCCACGTACTGCCGGTAAGGTGGAATTACTGTGGCGGTGGTCTACTGCAATCGCTGCGGGTGCGAAAACGCATCCAGAGAAGGCGCATGCCTCAGATGCTTCAACCCCCTCGACTGGCCGCCCGGCGGGCTGAGTTGCGGCGCCTGCGGCGCCGAGAATGCCGAACACGCGCGTTACTGCGCTGAATGCGGCGAGCCCGTTGTGGACCTGCCCAGGCAGCCGCCGTGCAGCCTGGACGCCGCCATCGACCTAGTGCTCGGGAGCGAAGCTGAGGTCGCCCCGGTCGAGGAGGAAGAGGAGTTTGTAGGTGAGGAGGCGCCCGCGGGCGTCCCGGACATCGACTTCGAGGAGGAAGCCGAGGCCGAAGAGGCGGAGCCCGAGCTGCCGCCTGAACCGGAGGCGCCCCCCGAGCCGGAGCCGGAGGAGGTAGAGGAGCTCATCGAGGAGGTCCCGCCGCCACCGCCCCCGGCCGCCGAGGCCGAGGAGGAGCCTGCACCGGAGCCGGAGCAACCCGCAGAGGAAGAGGAGCTCTTCGAGCCCGTCGAGGAGGAGGCACCGGAGTTCGCCCCGCCGCCCCCGCCGCCGTCGGCCGAGGATATCGATTCCGAGGGGGTCGTTGAGGCCCCCGAGGAGGCCCCCGGCTTCGAGCCGGTCGAGGAGCAGCCGGCGGAGGAGGCACCCGAGGACGCGGACTTCGCGGACCTGGAGTTCGAAGTGGCCGAGGAGCCGGCCGAGAGGCCGGCTGAGTCCGCCGAGGAGGAGGAAGAGGAGGAGGGCGGGGATCTCGGGGGCTGGGTGATCGACTTCGACGAGGACGAGCAGTAGCCGGAAAGCGGTTTGTCGTTGCCATTCTCTCAGATCGCCGACAACCTTCGTGACGTGAGACGCCGGATCGCGGGGGCGGCCGCCGACGCGGGCCGCGACCCGGACGACGTTGTGCTGGTGGTCGTCACCAAGACCAGGAGCCTTGACGAGGTCCGAGCCGCCGTGGAGGCAGGCGCCCAGGACCTCGGCGAGAACTACGTACAGGAGATGGAGGAGAAGGCTGAGGCTCTGGCCGACACCGGCGTCAGGTGGCACGCCATCGGGCACCTGCAGACCAATAAGATCAGGAACATCACGCCCTTCATTAGCCTGATCCACAGTGTGGACAGCCCACGGGTGGGGCGGGAGATCGACCGGCGCGCGGCGCAGCACGAGCGGCTGGTGCCCTTCCTGCTACAGGTGAATGTCAGCGGGGAGGAGAGCAAGTTCGGCGTAGAGCCGGAGGCGGCCGCCCCGCTGGCGCGAGAGCTGGTCGAGCTGGAGCACTCGCGGCTCGTCGGGCTGATGACGATGCCGCCGTACTGCGAGGATCCGAACGAGAACCGGCCGTACTTCCAGCGCCTGCGCGCGCTGCGGGACGAGTTGGTCAACAGTGGAATCCCGGAGCGGAACATGCGCCAGCTCTCCATGGGGATGACCTGCGACTTCGAGGTCGCCGTGGAGGAGGGTGCGACGCTGGTACGAGTGGGGAGCGCGATCTTCGGACCGCGGGAGTAGGCAGTCGCCCAGCTTGGGCACCGGGGGGGCCGAAGTCGGTTACATCGCAGCAGCCAAGTCACAGCAACTATCACAGCCGTCATCGCAGAAACACAGGAGGGATGTACGATGCCGAACCGCTTCGCAGCCGCGGCTCTGGACTTCTTCGGTTTCGGGGACGGGCTTAACGGGGACGGGTTCGGGCTCGACGACGAGATGGACGTGATGGAGCCCGCCGAGGATCCCACGGGCGTCTATCCCCTGCGCACCGAGCGCACCGAGTACAGCGGCATGGCCATCATCCGCGCCAGGCCTGAGACTATGGACGAGGCGCCGCAGGTGGCCGAGCAGGTCAAGGATCACCTCCCCGTTATCGTCAACCTCGAGGACGTTCCCGAGGCCGAGGCACGCCGCATCGTGGACTTTCTCGGGGGGGTGGTCTACGGACTGAACGGATCGATGAAGAAGGTGGCACGCTCCGTCTTCATCTGCTCACCCTTCGACATTCCCGTCGAGCAGCTCTCCATCAGCCCCGGACGGACCGGTCCGGGCCCGCACGAGGATGAGGAGACGGCCGACGTGCGGGCGAAGCCCTTCTGAGAGCGCGTCAGAGAGGCCAGAGATGACTGACAACGCCTCGTATCGCCTGGGCGTCATCGGCACCGGCGTGATGGGTCGGGCGCTGCTGAACGCGGCCATCCGTGGTGGGGTGGTGGCGGCCTCCGAGGTCACCGCCTCCGACACCAGTCCGGGCTGCCGGCTGCAGGCCGAGGAGATGGGCTGCTTCGCCACCGACGACAACAGGCAGGTGGTGGCGGAGGCCCAGAGTCTGCTGGTCGCTGTCAAGCCTCAGGTGATCGCCCAGGTCCTGACCGACCTTCGGGATCGCTTCCGCCAGGGCCAGCTCCTGATCTCCATCGCCGCAGGCGTCTCCCTGCAGGCACTGCGGGACGCCGCCGGCCCGGCGCCGAATCTGGTGCGAGTCATGCCCAACATCTGCTGCACCGTCGGGGAGGCGGCCTGCGCCTGGGCTCCCGACGATACCGTGACCGAGGAGCAGCGTCAGTTCGTTCAGGAGCTGTTCTCGGCGACCGGCGAGGCGGTGGAGGTAGAGGAGAGGCTGCTGGACGCGGTCACTGGACTCTCGGGGTCGGGCCCGGCCTTCGTGGCTGTGTTCATCGAGGCGCTCGCCGACGGCGGTGTGAGGGCCGGGCTGCCGAGGGAGCAGGCGCAACGGCTGGCGGCTCAGACGGTACTGGGCGCGGCCCGATGGGTCCTGGAGGCCGGGGAGAGCCCCGCGGCGCTGAAGGACCGGGTCTGTTCGCCGGGGGGGACGACGATCGCGGGCGTAGCGGCGCTGGAGAGCCGGGCATTCCGCGCGGCGGCTATCGAGGCGGTGGTGGCGGCGGCCGAGCGCGCCAGGGAGCTGGGAGGCTGACCGAGCAGCGCTCGGTCGGGTGAGTGTGGCCAAAGGGCAGATCGTATACGTCGTCAACCTCGCCTTCAACATCTACCTCCTCATCATCCTGGTGCGGGTCATCTTCAGTTGGATCCACCTCCGGCGCCCCCCGGCCATCGTGCGGCAGATCGAGCGCCTCGCTCACTCCGCCACCGAGCCCCTCCTCCGACCAATCCGCAACCTGCTGTATCGCTACCAGTCCGGCTCGCCCATCGACTTCTCGCCAGTCATCGCCTGGCTGCTCATCGAGGTCGTTCGGCGCATAGTCATTCAGCTCATATCCACCATCTGAGCGCGCCCCGAGGGAGTCGCAACACGTGCTCTACCACCCGGCCATCGGGAACGTCAGGGCCCAGGTGCCCCGCATCGGCCTCATCGCCGCGATGCTGGCCGTGGCATTCACGCTGCTGTCGATCGCCGGCCAGCGCGCCGCTCTCCCCTCCGAACGCTGGTATCGCGTCTCCCGCCAGCAGGTCATGCAGGCGGACCTGGCCTGGCACCTCGGCGAGTCCCTCGAGCGCGTGCTGCGGCGCGCCGCCCTCACCGTCGGGGACACCCCCTGGCTGCTGAAGGAGCGGGGCGTCGCGGTGTGGGAGCAGCGCGTCCTCCGCGCCCGTCCCAGCCATGCCGCCGCCTACCGCCTCGGCGTCATCTACGGCCATCGGGGCTACCCCGAGCACTCCGCCGATATGCTCACGCTCGCCGCCAGCCTCGATGAGGCCAGCGGCGACTTCTACCACGCCCTCGCCGAGGTCTACTCCAACCCCGAGCTGTCCACCGAACAGCTTCGAGA
>JBNGDZ010000158.1:0-9217 GCA_049975765.1 Armatimonadota bacterium | reverse complement strand
GTGCCACGACCTCCAGCGCCCCATTTCCCCGCTGACCCTCACTCTCCTTCACCGGACGGTTAAGTTTTCTCGTCATGCCGATCCGCCGTCCGCTACGGACCCACGCGAGGAACCTGCAGGTCTGCTATCAGACTCCCATACTCCGGGGCCACAACCGCCAGGTAGACGTCCGTCGCCTGCTGGACCTGCTGACCGTCCTGATCGGGCGGGCGCAGGTCGAAGACGCTGCGCGCGCTCGACCACAGCAGCCAGTAGCGAACGCTCTGGAAGTTGGTGCCCGGCACCGTGTAGATCTCGGGGAAGGCCCGCACCGGCCCCTCGGCGATCACCGTGTTGACCGGCACCGGTGTCTCGACGCTCCAGCCAATAACACGGTGCTGCTCCACCTCGCCGTTGTAGCTCACCCGGATGCGGTGTCCCACACGCGCCGGCGTGGTGGCCGGTTCCGGCTCGATCGTGATGATCCCATTCTCCTCGGACGCGAGCACCCACGGCGGCTCCTCCCCGGCCGTGACGTCCCACACCTCTGAGATGTCGCCGGCGGTGATGGGAGGCCTGGCCACCTGCAGCGCGCGGGTGAAGGAGCGGTGCATGAAGGACGGGCGACCGAAGTGCGGCGTGTCCCTCCCACCGTAGCTGCGCCGCCAGAACACTGTCAGCCGGCTGCTCCCGGCCAGATCGTAGAAGGCCGACGGGCTGTCGTCGTTGGCCTCGTCTGTGGTCACCCGCCGCACGAAAGGCGTGTAGTCGGCATACATCACCACATCAACGATGCCCGGCGTGTTCTCGGAGTTGAACACCGCCAGCCGGTCTCCACGGTGATCGGGGTTGAACAGCGGCGACGACCACTTCAGCGTCCCCGACGCCGGGCTGATCCTCAGCCGCACCGACGGCCACATGAAGCTGGCGTAATCGCCCGGCGCCGCGAAGGCTCCCTGGTCCTCGGCCTCTCTCCGCACCGCCGGGTCGATCAGCTCGCCCAGGTGGTTGTTGTCCGGGTGCCCCGGATTCAGCGGAAGCTCGAACGTCCCCGCAGCGGAGATTCCGGTCAGCACCGGCGTCACCGTATAGATCCCAGTGCTGCGATCGTAGCTCCCATTGGCCCAACTGACCGCATACAGATCCTCCGTCCGCGTCCCACCGGCCTCGGTCACCACGCCCACATAGAACTTCGGATCGTCGTACTGCTCCATCCCGAAGTCCTCCGCCAGCCACGCCGTCCAGTCCGGCTTGGTCTCGAAGTTGAACGGCTCGTCCCGCGCCGCCGGGTCTGGCACCTCCTTCGTCACCAGCCAGTCGATGTCGCGACTCTGGAAGGACTGTCGCCGCGGGCTGGGCTGTAGCTGCTCCCCGGCGTAGCCGCGCAGGTCGCCCTCGGCATCATAGATCTCCGGCATTCGCATCCCATCCGCGTTGACCATACGCGGGAACGGCACCTTCCCGTAGTTGTTGTCCACCCCATTGTAGGGAAAGTCGGCGCCCCCGATGGGGCCGAAGTTGAAGCGTGACCAGCAGATGTCGGAGTTCCCCAGCGCCCGGATGTGTCCGGTGAAGAACACGTCCACCTGGAACTCCGGATTCGCCGGGTCGCCCACCTCGCCGCCGAAGGCGCTCGGCTGCTTCACGTAGGTGAAGGGCGTCTCGGCCGGCTTCCGGTAGTGATAGGTCTGCCCGGCCACATCCACCGCGAAGAAATCATACGGACCGCCCGCCACGCTGTTGCTCACATGCAGCAGCGCGTCCCCGGGGATCGTCCCGGAGGTCGGGTCGAACTCCCAGCGGTACCGCAGATGCTCCCGGCCCTGCGGCCCGGCGTGCCAGAACAGCCAGTGTCGATTGGCCGCGCCCTCCCGCACGAAGCCGGTCAGCCCCCGGTGGGCGCCGCCGGTTCCGAACAGGAACTCCGTGGCCGTCGAGCCGTCCCAGTCCATGTCCGCGGAGCTGTCGAAGCGAAGCTGCGAGCTCATCCCCTCGTCGGTGGCCAGCGATCGGTGCCACATGGCCCATCGCTGATCGTTGGCCTCATCCATGTAGGCCGTCGGCGAGGCGTTGCTCTCCGCGCCCACGCTTGCCGTCAGCGCGCTTGCCTCCTCCGCCAGCCCCCCGGCCGGGCTCCACAGCCACCCGCGGTACACCGGATCGGGGCCGAAGAGACTCAGCTCGGCATTCGCATACAGGATGTTGAACGGATGGCTCGGAGACGGCCGATCGGCGTCGGAAATGCCCGCCGCCGCTGCCGAGCCCACGCCGCTCGCCGAGATGCGCTGCCCCGCCCACAGCACCTGCAGGTTGTCCCGTGACGCGTCGTAGAGCGCCGTCGGCTCCACGTCCTTGGAGTAGAAGCCGCTGTGCGGCAGCCGGGCCTCCACCACCCTCATGCGCGTGGCGAAGGAGGCCACCGGCTCGAACGGCTCGTCTACGTCCGGGTCGAACTCCTGCGTCGTCGTGTCCGTCACACCCGCCAGGGCGTCGTAGAAGTCCAGGGCCCCGTCCTGATCCAGGTCAATGTAGAGCAGCACTTCATTGGCGTAGTTGCCCGCCGGCTGGCCCATCGGAACCGGCTTGATGGTGCCCGCATACGCCCCGGCCGTCGAGCGCACCCCTGCCTGCAGCCGCGAGGTGGCTCGCTCGCCGGCCGCACCCGTTGCCTGCTGGCGCCACAGGCTCCAGGCCGCGGCCCCGAACTCCACGTCCTCCGGGATCCCGGGGCGATACCGGAACAGCGTCCCGACCGTAACCGGCACGCTCTGCGCCCATCGCGGATACGAGCGCACCTCACTGTCGATCTCCGTGCGGAATAGAAAGCCCGAGCGCATCCGGGCGACCGAATCGATGTTGCCCTCGTTACGAACCGGCACATCGGAACGGAGCGAGACATCCGTCGGATACCCCTCATCCCCCGGCTGCCTCTCGGCCGGCTCGTTCACCGTATTCGGCGCGTCCTGGGGTACACCCGGCGCCACCCATCCCAGGTCCACGACACGCTCATCCGCCGCCAGCGCCGCCTTCCGCAGCACCGACACCCGCAGCCCGAAGGGGTCATACTCCTCCGCCACCAGCGTGTCGTAGCCGATGAACGGTGCCGCCGCCGGCTTCTGCGGATCCGCAAGACAGAACGGGCAGTCATCGTCGCCGTCGCCATCGAGGTCGGCAATCATCGCGCCCGAGACCCGCGTGCCGCACACCGGACAGGTCCAGTCGGCGTGGGAGTCGTCGGGCGCAGCGGTGGGATCGCCAAACTCCGCCCCCGTCTGTGGGGCCTGGTAGTACCAGTCCCACGCGAAGTTGCCGTCGGTCTCGTCCGCCTCGTCGCCTGTCTGATGGAAGGCCAGCATCAGCCCCTCGTAGGGCTGGTCGTTCGGCAGGTCGTTGTCGAAGAACGTGTCCCGCGACGGCACGGATGGCGGCTGGTAAGGCGGGATCTCCACGTGGACCTCCTGGCGGAAGTCCAGCGCCCCCATCGGCACCCGGCTGCCTGATGGTCCGAACTTCACTGCATCGGGCGTCAGCCAGTGGCGGGACGTCCCCACCTGCGTCTCGGGCGCGTCATGCGCGTCGTAGTGCAGGTCCGCCTCCCCGGGCGCCTCCTCAAGCCGCACGCCAACTGGACCTCCCCCCGTGTACTGCCTGCATGCCGGACACAGGTCACCGGCCTCCAGCGGATCGCCGGGGAGGTACTCCATCCCCTTCTCGAACCGGGCTCCGCAGCCCCCCTCATCGACCGGGCAGATCAGCGTCGTCACCTGCGTGCGGTTTGCCACCGAGAACAGCCTCGTCGGCGTCCGGGTGCCGGGGTTGTACTCCCCGCGCCAGTCGTCAGTGGTGCCCGGGAACAGCTCCCCGAGGATCAGGCGTGGCAGCCCCCCGGTCGCCGGCTCGTCGTCCTGGACGAACGATGCGTGCACGTTGCCCGCCGGGTCCACCCAGCGGTCGTTGACCACCACGTCATCATGGGCGTCTGCGAGGTCGAAGTCGGCCAGCGGATCCAGGTCCACGTCCGGCCGTGAGGCCATGAAGCGGGTGTCGATGAAGGCCGCGTTGGCGCCCATCGCTGTCTGGGCGGCGACGTCGCCGTTGGTCACGTGCTGCGTCGCCGGGGCGTTCAGGTCCGCCATGTAGTGCCACTCGTTGCCCTCCCGGTAGTATACCGTCGTCCCGCCGCCCGCCACCCCGACGGGCTGGCCCGCGGCCGTCAGCGGCGACCACTGCAGCATGATCCGGCCCGCGCCGGCCGCCTCCGGCGGCACCCGATACGGCCATATCTGCGCGGTGTTGAAGGTCTCGCCCTCCTTCTCCACCACCAGCCAGTCAGCGGTGTTCGCCGGGTTCGCAGTGGACAGGATGGGGTCAACGGTCAGGTCCGCCAGCACGTAGCAGCCCTTGGCTCCATATGTATCGGACAGCTCCGGCCCCATGCTCCCCGCAGGGATGACCGGCTCCACCTGGTCGGGATCGGTGTAGATGCCCTCCCCGTCCCAGAAGTCGTAGTCCATCTCCAGCGGCGAGGGCAGCGTCTGCGTGTTGGAGTCGATGACGATCTTGATGATCCGGCCTGCATCGCCGGCGGCGCCGACTATGGCTGGTACGTCCACCATCAGCGCGCCGCTGTCGGTGATGATCCGACAACCGCCGTCGGTCGCATACTGCCCGGCGTCGATGGCGCCCGCGCTGTCGAAGTCCAGCCCGTAGAGCTTGCTGTAGACCTCCACCTCGGCGGTGCCGGCCGCCGTCTGCAGATGCCGAATGTACCACACATCGCCGTCAGAGACTCGATACGGATTAATGTAGACCTTGTAGTCCGCCGCCGCGGCCGTCCCGCCCCCAACCGTGCGGTAGAATGTTGGGGTCACCGTGGCGGCCTCGGCATCGCTGACGTAGCGGTAGCTGGCCTCCGCCCGCACTGAGCCCGGCTCGATGACCAGGAAGCGCAGGCCGTAGCCGGTATCGAACAGCCCGTTAACGCTCTCGCTGTCCATGCGCGCGGTCACAAAGGACGCCACGTTGTCGAGCGTCGGCACCTCCCACGGGATGTCGCCCCCCGGAGGGGCGGTGTTCCAGTCCAGGTCCTCCCAGTCCGCCCCGCCCGGGTGGAAGGGCCGGCCGATCAGCGGGTTGGCTGCGTTCCCGTTAACGTCCTCAGCGGTGACCCCCAGATAGCCCAGAATGCGGTCCTTGGGCGAGGCGGGCACCAGTTCCACGTCCGCCGGATGGCTGGCTATGCCGAACGGGTTCGGGCACGTATCCCCGGCCGCGCTGATGTTATCGGTGCTGTACCCGCAGTAGGGGCACACGTAGCGGTGGCGCACCGCCGTCATGTTCCACGTCCACGACTGCGTCCCCGACCCGGCGCCGTCGGTGTACGTGGACAGATACGCCCGCACCTCCCACGGCGGCGGGCCCTGGCCAAATGCGGGCATCGCCAGGATCAGCGCAAGTACGATAAGCATCATTGGCTTCGCACGCATGCATGGCACCTCTTCAGAACGTCACCTCGGCTCCGCCGCGCCCGGCCCTCACCGCACCTCGGCGTAGGCCGGCTGCGTGAACGGATCCTTCCACATCTCACCGGGCGCAGGCACCGAGCGCTCGTCATCGAGTCTGTGCACATCGTCGTCGGGATCCTCTGGGAGATTGGGTTGCGTTGACACCTCGAAGACATGGCTCCCCAGCACCGCGTTGCGGGCGCCCGCCCCGATGTTCTCCGGCGTGGCGCTCTCCATCTGGCTGAGGCTGTTGACGATCAGGTGCCTCCCCGACCGGAGCCGGTGCGCGCACACCGGATACCAGCGCTTGTCGTAGGTCCGCTCCTGGGCTGTGCCCTGCGCGGTGGTGATCAGCGTCATCGGCTTGCCTGCGTAGTCCTCGCGCACCGAGCCCCCCGGTGTCTCATAGCGCTGCACGAAGTACCAGTGCGGCTGGTCGGTCGGCCACGGTGCACCCGTGCCCATCTCGTCCAGGGCCCAGTCCAGCCCGTCACTCGGGTCCACATCGCCGACGTCGATGCGGAACTCGTAGACCCCCGGCCCCGCCTGCGCCAGCGGGTGCGGCGGCTGCTGCACGCCGTCCACGTAGGTCCGGCCCGCGTACCGCGTGCAGGTCACGGTCAGGTAGAGAGTGGTCCCGTAGCGGCGGCACTCCACGTGCTTCACGTTCTCAAACCGCAGCGGCTCGTTGGAGACGTTGTCCCCATCCTCGGGATCCGGGTCATACAGCCACGCCCAGTACTTCCATGTGGCGCCGCTCCCGCCGGGTGTCTCCACGCTGGCACCGGGATTGACGATCCCCGACCCGGCCGCCACCACGATCACCTGGTTGAGGTTCGACGCCGCACACAGGTATCCGATCAACTGGTCGTTGAGCGGGTCGAAGATCGGCTGCGCGGAGGTGTAGCGCACCCGCAAGAACTCCCGCGGCGTCTGGCCCACGCGCACGTAGGTGGGCGTCACCGTCCGCACCTCGTGCCGCTGCCGCCCATCCTGCTCGTTCGTCACCGGGTTGTGGAAGCGCGTGATCACATCCACCACGCGCGCGTTGCCCGTGTCCGCGATCACCGTGTGCAGCACCGGGAACTCCCTGACGTTCCCGCCGCCCAGGTCAACCGTCTCCAGGTCGTAGTAGCGCCACGCGTCCGCCGGCCGCGAGAGTCGGAGGTTGTGGTTGTCCGGGCTGGTGTAGTACTCGTACCCGAACTCGTCCAGCGGCCACATCACCCGCCCCGCCCGATCGATCTCCACCACCCGGTTGTTCCCGGTGTCCACCACCAGGATGTTGCCGCTCTGCAGGCGGGTGGCCTTGGCCGGCCGGCTGAAGGGCCGCTTGAGGTCCTCGCCGATGAAGGACTGCGCCCGCTGCGGGCTGGCCGTGCCCGTGCACACCCAGCTCGGCTCATCGCCGGTCGTCTCCACGATGCGATTCGTGTCGCACAGCAGCACCTGCCACGGCACCAGCGCGCTGAGGTAGCCCAGGTCCACGTCCGTGGCGTCCGCGCTCTCCATAATCCGCGAGCCCACGAAGACCCGGTCCTCCGTCACGGACGGTGAGGAGCTCACCACCGGGATACCCGCTATGCTCGGATGCCGGCGCGCCGGCCTCGCCATGTCGCTCTTTACCAGACCCGTCGCCCTGTTCCACATCAGCGACAGCAGCGTGCGGTCAACGGTCCTCGGCGCCGGGCCCGGCAGCGGCGGATCGAAGACCCCGTCCAGGTCGTGATCCAGCCCCTGCGTCCCCACGTGGATGGTGTTGCCCGCCACCGCAGGCGACGACAGCGACGGTCCGAACACCGGCGCCATCTGGTGCCGCTCCTCGGGCAGGTTCCGCGGCGGGTTCGGGATGCTTATGAACTGCGCGTCCCGCTCCGACCACGCGGTGTAGGACACCACCAGCTCATCCCCCGGCAGCACCGGATCGCCGTTCGCGTCCACAACCGGCGTGGGATCGGCCGGATCGTAGCGCAGGTCAACCCAACCGTTCGGGGAGAGATCGCGGCCGAAGGCCGTCACCACCGGTGCCACCGGCGCGATGTTCTGTATGGGCGTACCATCGGGCCTGGTGATAGTCGGCTCCATCCCCGCCGACCAGTCCACCGGCCAGTGGCGCAGGCGGATGTAGCCGGGAGTGTGATGGAACCGCTCAATGGGCGGAACCCGGTGCAGCTCGCGAGTGGGCGGGTCCTGGTCATCGGAGGGGTCATCGGGAGTCTGGTTGTCGTGGCTCCAGGTCACCACAATGGCCCGCCCGTGGATCGGGAAGCGGCCCGGAATGCCCTGTGCCGCTACCCTCCCGGCCGTCTCCGCCGGGAAGACCAGCTCCCGCGTCTCCCGGTTGACCCGGTAGTACCGCGGCGAGATCACATTGCCGCCGTCAAGCAACCGCACCGCGAAGTTCGAGCTGTCCGGCGACACGTGGTAGAGCACATCCTGAGCCGGGTCAGCGGGATCGACAGGCCCGAGCCTCACAGAGACCTCCACCTGCCGGCTGAGGCCCACCGCTGACCCGCGCACGAACGTGGGCGCGCCGATAGCATCGGCCCGGGCTGCCGCGACCACGGCCGTATCCGCGTCCATCGCGGCGCCCGTGATGCTCAGCGTCCCAGGATTCGGTCCCGGATCGGGGCGCACCCAGGTCCGCATAGTCCACCGGCTCACTGCCGCTGACCACCATCTCGTCGGGGCTCATCGCCGACGGCTGCGTCACCCGCTGCCCCCTCGAAAGCTCTCGCCGCCAGCGCACCGGCCCGGGCAGCATGTACTGCTCTGTGGCGGCGGTGTACTCGATCTCCACCGGCACGCCCAGCTGCGCCTCGATCGGGTCGCGCACCGACTCCACCGCCGCCTCCCGCACCGCGGCAGGGGCGTAGAGGACATGTCGCGTGTCGAACCACACGTCCTCATCCACGAGCGGCCAGTTCGCCGGATCCAGCCCGTCCACCACCACCCTCGTATCAAGGTAGTCGGTGTCGGCGGGCATCTCGGCGTTGGTTCGGACCACGTAGTACTCCGCGTTGAGCGCGATCTCCCCGGTGCTCAGCCGCTGCGGCGCCGGCACCAGGCAGTACTGGCTGCCTCCCGCGGTGTTGTCGATACGTATCTCGCCGCTCGCCCGGCGATACCGGTGCGTGGCGGCGGTGCCGAAGCTCAGCAGCGCATCGGCAGGCCGACCGTCCGCGCTCTCACCAGCGCTGTGAACCACCGGGATCGAACCCGGCGAGGGCGGCAGCGGCGGCCTCCCTGCAGCCGGCAGCGCCACCCACCGGGGGTCGTGGAAGGCCGGGAGAGCCCGCTGCGGCTCGCGGATTACTGTTCCGCTGTTGGGGTCCTGCATGTCCGAGCCGATCCCGTCGATGTTCGTCGCATCCGACGGATAGACCCACTTCGCCCCGTCGTCAGGGTCACCGCCGCTCCAGTCGAAGGCCAGCTCGAAGCAGTGCGCCCGCCCGTAGGTGTTGTCCTCGGGGTTGGGCGCCCCTATGGTCGGATCGTTCTCAGTGGCCAGCACGTAGACGAAGCCGTTGTGCACCACGGGCGTGGACAGCGCGACCACACTGCCCGCGGGGCCAACGCCGTCGTCGTACCCCGTGATGGCCCTTGTCCAGACCACCGCGCCGGGCGTGTCGAAGGGCGCCGGAACACGGCTGAGCACCTCAGGGTCGTAGGTGGCGTTGATGCAGCTCACGTAGCCCACGTGGGGAACCGTGGACGTGTCCACGGTGCTGACC
>JBNGDZ010000157.1:0-9243 GCA_049975765.1 Armatimonadota bacterium | reverse complement strand
CGCTCCTGATCGCGCCCCGCTCGCTACGCTCGCGGCGGCCCCTCCATGGCGAGCACGGGTGTTGTCGGGGCGGAGGGTACGGGAGCTTCCGCGAGTTGGCGCAAGCTGCGGGCCGGGGGACTACTCCCCGGCCCGCACGCCGGTTAATGCCCGCTATCCATTCAGCACCGGCAAGATCAACCGTGATGCATTCCCGCGCGAGTGAAAGACAGTCTGCTCCGCCGGGACCATCTCCATCTCCGCCAGGTCATCTCCCCCCGTATTGTGATTGCGATCGTGGTTGGGGAAGTCCGCGGAGCAGATCTCCAGTCGGATGCGATGGCCCTCGCGGAAGCGACAGGCCGTGGCGCCGAGTGTGATGCGCAGCTCTACGACGTCGCCCGGCTCCACGAGGTCCTCCTCCGCCCACGAGTTGCGGTGTCGCATGCGGACCATCCCGTAGCAGATCTCCAGCGCGATGCCGTCCGGGTCCTCATCGACCAGCCGCGCGAAGAAGTCCGTATCCGGCGCCGAGGAGGAGGCGTAGAGGACGACCTCGGGGTGGCCGACGATCTCGACCTCCTCGGCCAGCGGCTCGGTGCAGTAGTAGAGGATATCGTCGCGGTACTCCAGCCTCCGGCGGTCGCTGGGCAGCGTAAACAGCTTCACGGTCCACAGCGTCGGCGTGGGATCGCGCGGATCGTAGGTGTATCGGTCCTCCGGCTTGTCGGCGGGCCGTTCGCGTGAGAGCGACCCGCACTCGTCCACCGGGTGGGCGGTGCCGTCGCTGTGCAGGAAGTACTCCGTCGGCACAGTCCCCGGCGGCGGCCAGGTCTCAGCGGTCCTCCATTCACCCGAGCCCATGACCATGTAGCGCAGCGGCGGCTCGCGATCCACGCCGTTGTCGATGCCCTTGAGCCAGCGGTCGAACCACCGGATGATGATGTCGGTAATGTCGAACTCGGCTGCGGGGCCAAAGTCGATCTCGCCGAACTTCCGCTGGCCGAAGCCCCCGTGGTTGTACGGCCCGAGGATCAGCTTGCTCTGCTCCCGCGCCAGCTCTGTGGCCGCGTTGCGCTGCATGCCGGGCAGGTGCCAGATGGTGTCATTGCAGTGGTCGAAGTAGCCCGAGAAGTCCAGATTCGGCACCTGCACCCTGACGTGCTTCTCGCCGAAGCGCCAGCGCGGTCGGCCCGGATCATCCAGCCAGTTGCGGGCGTAGGTCGCCAGCGGCTCGGGCATCTGCCGGGGCAGGTCCTTCCAGGGCAGATAGCCCAGCCACAGGTTCTGCTCGACCTCCTCGAAGAGCTTCGACGCCTCGGCGGGGGTGTGCGGCGGCCCCAGGCCGGCGCGCCTGCGCAGCTCCGGCGCGATGGTGGTCAGCCACCACTTCACGCGCCGCCCCGGCCGGAAGGCCCCCCACCAATCCACGCTGGTCAGCTCCAGAGGGATGGTATACGCGCACATCGCCTTCAGCGATGGCGGCTGCTCGACGGCGGCCTCCCACTGCATCCAGGCGTTGTAGGACGCGCCGAAGGTGCCGACGATCCCGTTGCACCAGGGCTGGTTGGCCAGCCACTCGATGGTGTCGTAGCCGTCGCGGCCGTCGGGCGTCTCGTCCTCGCTGAAGAGGACGAACTCGCCGTCGGAGGCGTAGCGCCCGCGGGTGTCCTGGCACATGACTGCGTAGCCGGCGCGCACGTGGCGGTCGAACCTTCGGTCCCCCTTGCCGTAGGGCGTGCGCATCAGCAGGGCGGGGACCTTCGCGGCGCCCTGGGGCCGGTAGAGGTTTCCCCGCAGGATCACCCCGTCCCGCATGGGGACCTCGACGTCCCTCTCCTCGACGATGCCCAACGACCTGCTCTGCTCGCTCATATGCGTGTGCCCTCCCGGTGGTCTCGGCATCTCGGCGTCTCGTGAGTCAGCGGCTGTCGTTGCCCTCCGTGGCGGCAGTCTCCGCCGACCCGGAGAGCAAACCTGTCGGGCTGGAAGCCCGACCTACGCGCAGCGTGCAGTCACATGGAATCTGCACGGGACGCCGGGCCGGACGGTGGTCCGGGCCCGCCACGCGAGCGTGCGCTCGCGCGACAGCAAGCGGTGCGCTCCACAGCGGCGGGTGGTCAGCCCCGCCGGCTGAGTGATGCCGTCACGCCGTACGGAGGGGCGGGCTGGGCAGCCCGCCCGGCGGGTTGTTCGGACCCGGCGAGGCCTTCGTCGGTCGCCAGGTTGTCCCCGAAAGGCGGTTACCAGTCCGGCGGTGGCAGGGCTCCGGCCTGCATGAGCTCCGCGAGCACGAAGAACGAGCCGGTCACGCAGATAGCGTCCCGCTCCTCCGCCGCCTCGCGGGCCCGTGCGAGGGCGCGGACCGGGACCGCGACCACCTCATGACTGCGCCAGATCGCCCCCGTGCGCTCCGCCAGCTCCTCGGCGGGCATGGCGCGTGGCAGGGAGGCATGGGTGAGGACGGCGTGATCCGCGGATGAGAGCTCTCCCGCCACGACCTCGGCCGGCTTATCATCGGACAGACCAAGCACCACGATGAGACGGCGGAAGACCAGGTGCCGGCGCATCGCCCGCATCAGCGCCCGCACCGACTGCCCGTTGTGCGCGCAGTCGATCACCACCCACGGCCGCACGCCCACAACTTGCACCCGCGCCGGCCACCGGACGGCCTCCAGCCCGTCCACGAAGGCCTGCTGCGACACCGGGAGGCCCGCCCGGCCGAGACCCTCGCAGCTCGCGGCGGCCACCCCCACGTTGATAGCCTGATGCTCACCCGCGAGCGGCAGGCGGAGGCCGACTCGGGCGCCGGCATAGCTCCCTGCCAGTGGCTCCCGCAGCACCGGCGGGTGGCCGGGAGTGGCGTCCTCGGGGCGAAGAGGCGCGACCTCCCCAACGTCGAACGGCTTCACGAAGGCAAGCGGGCTGGACCTCTCCGCAGCCACGTGCTCGAGGACAACCTCCACATCGGACCGCTGCGGCGCGCTTACCACCGGGATGCCCGGCTTGATGATCCCGGCCTTCTGCTGCGCGATCTGCGTCAGCGTGCTTCCCAGAACGTGGGCATGGTCGATGCCGATGGTGGTGATGACCGAGATCAGGGGGGTGATGACGTTGGTGGCGTCCAGCCTCCCGCCCAGGCCCACCTCCACGACGCACAGGTCCAGGTCCTCCTCGGCGAAGCGGAGCAGCGCCATGGCGGTGCAGGCCTCGAAGAAGCTGGGGCCGCGCAGCCCCTCCTGTTCCACCTGCTCGACCGCCGGCCGCACCACGGTGGCGAGGTGCGCCACCTCATCCTCGGTGATCGGCTGGCCGTCGATACGCACCCGCTCGCGCCAGGATACCAGGTGAGGGGAGGTGAACATGCCGGTGCGGTGGCCCGCCGCGCGCGCCGCGGCCTCGACCATCGCCGCCACGGAGCCCTTGCCCTTTGTGCCCGCGATGTGCACCGCGCTGAGGCGCTTGTGGGGCTCGCCGAGCAGCTGCATCAACCGCCGGGTGGCGTCCAGATTCATGCGCCGCGCGAACTGCCGGTCGAGGCCGGTGCGTTCCGGGTCCGCCAGCGCCTCCAGCCACTCAGCCGCCTGCCGGTATGTCATCGGCCGGCGCCGGACCATGCTCCACCTCCTCCCGCCTCGGCGGCGTGCGCGCCTGGCTGGCCGCTATGATCGTGAGCACCGACAGCCCCGCCGCCGCGACGAACACCCACTCGTAGCCGAACAGGTCCCAGATGTACTTCCCGCCGAAGTAGGGCACGAGCATGGAGACGGCGTGATTGAGCGTGATCCCCATCGACAGCGACGGCGAGACGTCCTCGGGACGCTCCGCGATCTTCGCCAGGTAGGCGCTGCGGGCGTTCTCGACCCCGAAGAGCAACTGGTCGAGCACGTAGCACACGAACAGCACCCAGATCGGCCAGCCCTCCGGCAGTCCCAGGTTGTTGGCGAAGGCGTATCCGAGGCAGATGAGCACCAAGGCCGCGCCGTCAGCCATCAGCACCTTCCGCTCGCCCCACCTGTCGATCAGCTCGCCCAGCCCCTGCTGGAAGAACACGCCGATCACCGCGGAGACGATCCACAGCTTCGCGAAGGTCGAGGCCGGCTGGCCGTAGATCTTCACCAGCACCCACGGGGCGAAGGTGATGAAGATCTGCTTGCGGGCGCCGAACAGCGTGCACAGCACGTAGTAAAGGCCGTACTTCCGCTTCACCACCAGCTTCTCCCGCGCGGTGTGGCGCTGGGTGGGCCTGAGGCGGAAGTAGAACACCGCGCCCACGAACGCGGCGAGGCCGCCGAAGGCGAAGGTGACGAGGTAGTTGTGCCCCAGGGTCTCGATGACCAGCCAGACGGCCGCCCCGCCCACGATCGTGGCGCCCACTCTGGCCGCCTGGGTCTGGCCCAGGCGGCGGCCGTGCTGGCGCTGTGTGCCCAGACTCATGGCGATGGCGCTGCGCATGGGCATCTCCACGTGCTGGCCGATGCTCCAGACGATCGTGAAGGCCAGCATCAGAGCCCACTGCGGTCCGATCACCCCGAGGCCCACCATGCCGAGGCCGGTGAAGCACGCCGCCAGCGCGGCCACCCGGTTCTCAACGAGGAAGAACAGCGCCCCCGAGAGCAGCGCCAATAAGAAACCAGGTAGCTCGCGGGGGAACTCCAGCGCACCCCGCGTCGCGGCGCCGATGTGGAAGACGTCGTCGAGGTAGTTGTTGTAGGTCGTCTGGAAGACGCCGTTGCTCACGCCCAGCGCGAAGACCGCGACCAGGAAGGCCGCCAGTTGCGGGTTCTCGCGCAGCTTGCGGGCGATGGCCTCTCGCATCCGTCGGCTCCTCACCCTGCCGATGCCGCGTCGGCCGGTGCGAAACGCCCCCTCCGGGCCGGCAGCGGAGGGGGCGGCTGTGTTCACTGTCCGCCTGCGGCTAGGGAAGATGCTCGTAGATGGGGAAGGCCTCGCACAGCTCCAGGACCTGTCGCCTGACCTCGGCGAGGACCTCCTCGCTGTTACGGCCCTCGTGGATGACGCGGGCCATCATCTTGCCGATCTGCTGCATCTCCGGCTCCTGCATCCCGCGGGTGGTTAGGCCCGGCGTTCCGGGCCGGATGCCGCTGGTGACGTCCGGCGGTCGCTCGTCGCCGGGAACGCAGTTCTTGTTCACGACCATCCCGGCCTGCTCCAGCAGATCGGCCGCGTCCCTGCCGGTGATGTCCTTGTTGCGCAGGTCCACGAGCATCAGGTGGTTGTCGGTGCCGCCGGTGACCAGATGGAAGCCCTCCTCCAGCAGAGAGTTCGCCAGCGCCTGCGCGTTGCGGATGATCTGGCGCTGATACTCCCGGAAGAACAGGCTCTGGGCCTCCTTGAAGGCCACGGCCTTGGCCGCCACGATGTGCATCAGCGGGCCGCCCTGCAGGCCCGGGAAGATGGCGCGGTCGATCTTCCGCGCCCACTCCTGGGTGCAGAGGATGAACGCACTGCGCGGCCCTCGCAGGGTCTTGTGCGTCGTCGAGGTCACCACGTCGCACACCGGCACGGGATCGGGATGCGCACCGGCCGCCACCAGCCCGGCGATGTGCGCGATGTCCGCCAGCAGCAGCGCGCCCACCTCGTCGGCGATCTCGCGGAACTGCCGGAAGTCGAGCACCCGCGGGTAGGCGCTGGCGCCGGTGACGATCAGCTTCGGCTGCACCTGGCGGGCGATCTCGCGGACCTGATCGTAGTCGATCTGATCCGTCTCCTCGGAGAGGCCGTAGAAGTGCGCGTCATAGAGCATGCCGCTGAAGTTGACGGGGTGGCCGTGTGTGAGGTGGCCGCCGTGCTCCAGCTTCATCGCCAGGATGCGATCACCCGGCTCCAGCATGGCGAAGTACGCGGCCATGTTCGCCGTAGAGCCGGTGTGCGGCTGCACGTTGGCGTGATCGGCGCGGAAGAGCGCTTTGGCCCGATCGCGCGCCAGGTTCTCGATCTCATCGTAGAAGACGCAGCCGTTGTAGTAGCGGCGTCCCGGATAGCCCTCAGCGTACTTGTTGGTCATCAGCGAGCCGGCCGCCGCCATCGTGGCACGACTCGCGTAGTTCTCGGATGGAATCAGCATCAGCGTGTTCTGCTGGCGCTCCAGCTCGTTGGTGATGATCTCGGCGACCTCAGGATCGGCCTGCGCCAGGGTGCGTGTCATCATGCTCATCGTGGTGTGCCCTCCATCTCGGCGCCTCGTCAGCGGGGTGCCCTGTTCAGTACGTCGCTGGCCGCGTCATGCCGTTCGCGGCCCTGCTCTCTCAGTGCCAGAAGTGCCGCATCCCGGTCATGACCATGGGGATGCCGTGCTCGTTCGCGGCCGCGATGACCTCCTGGTCGCGGCGTGAGCCGCCGGGCTGTATGATCGCCGAGCAGCCGGTGGCCGCCGCGGCATCGAGGCCGTCGCGGGCCGGGAACATGGCGTCGGAGGCCAGCACCGCCCCCCGGGCGCGGTCGCCGGCCTTGCGCGCGGCGATGATGGAGCTGTCCACGCGGCTCATCTGGCCGGCGCCGCAGCCCACCAGATGCGTCCCCTGCACCAGCACGATGGCGTTGGACTTCACGTGCTTGGCGATGCGGTCGGCGAAGACCATGGAGCGCACCTGCTGTTCGGTCGGCGCCGCGTCCGTCACCAGCTCCCAGTCCTCAGGCATGACCGTCCGGTAGTCGCGCTCCTGCACCAGCATCCCGCCGGGGATGGGCCGCATATCCAGATCCTGCGTGCGGCCCTCCGGCCGGAAGTCGTCCAGCACCATGATGCGCATGTTCTTGGACCTGCCAGTGAGGATCTCCAGGGCCTGCGGCTCATAGCCGGGCGCGATGATGGCCTCGACAAAAGCCCCGATGATGGTGAGGTCGGTCAACCCGCTCTCCTCGTAGAAGCGCGGTTTGATGACCTCCTCCAGCCAGTCGTTGTTGAACACGCAGTCGGCGGTGTCGGCGTCCACCACGCGGTTGAAGCCCAGCACCGAGCCGAAGGCCGACACCGGGTCGGCGGTGTAGGCGTCCTCGAAGGCCTGCGCCAGCGTCTCCGCCGACGCCGCGCCGCAGGGGTTGAGGTGCTTGATGATGATCGCCGTCGGCTCCTCGAAGTCCCGCGCGGACTCCAGCGCCGCCGTCAGGTCCAGGTAGTTGTTGAAGGACAGTGCCTTGCCGTGGAGCTGGACGGCGCCCGCCACACCCGGCTCGTGGGCGCCCAGATCCTGGTAGAGCGCTGCCCTCTGGTGGGGGTTCTCGCCGTAGCGCAGCTCCTGAGCCCTACGCAGCTTCGGCGCGATGACGGTCGGGAAACCAGTCTCGGCGGTAAACTGCTCGCGCAGGTACGCCGAGATGGCGGCGTCATAGCGGCAGGTCATCTCGAAGGCCGCCAGCGCCAGCTCCCGTCGCGTCTGGATGGTAGTCTCCCCATCGCCCTCGCGCATCTCGGCGATGACCCGGTCGTAGTAGGACGGATCGGACACCACGGTGACGTCACGGAAGTTCTTGGCCGCCGACCGGAGCATTGAGGGCCCGCCGATGTCGATCTGCTCCACGGCCTCCTCGAGGCTGGTGCCCTCCGCCGCAACGGTCTCCTCAAACGGGTAGAGGTTGACCACCACCATGTCGATGAGATCCACGCCATGGTCCTGGGCCTCGGCCATGTGCCGCTCGGCGTCGCGGAGCGCCAGGAGGCCGCCGTGGATCTTGGGGTGGAGCGTCTTCACGCGGCCGTCCATCATCTCAGGGAACCCGGTATACTCCTCCACCGCAGTCACGGGCACGCCGGCGTCCTGGAGCGTGCGCATGGTGCCGCCGGTGGAGAGGATCTCAACCCCCATCTCCGAGAGTGCGTCACAGAAGTCAACAATGCCGGCCTTATCGGAAACGCTCACGAGAGCCCGCTTGATGGCGGCCACGGGCAGGTCCTCCCTTTGGCCTGCTGACACACAAAGAAGGGGGCGACGGAGCCGTCGCCCTGGGGCGATTATACGCGCGAGAGAGCAGAGAGTCAAAGCGGGGGAGTGGGTGGGTTACGGGCACGCCGGCCCTCGAGAGATATGGGTGGCATCTCTCGGCCAGGTCGCCCCTCACACCGCCCGCAGGTCCTCCACCATTCGCGCCTGCGCCCGCTCGAGTGTCTCGATGCGCGCCAGGTGGCGGTCCCGCGCGGCCCGGAGCCTCTCGCGGCGGTCGGCGATCATCCGCGCCATCTCCCGCGGCGCCACGCCGCCCTTGCTGTCGGTCACCTCGATGAAGTGCGCCGGGTCGAGCAGCTCCCGCAGGCGCTCATCCGTCATCCCCAGCTTCCTCCCGAGCACCTCCTCGGCGGCGTCATCGAGCATCTCCGCGCGGGCCTGCGTGGCGGGGATACCGGCCGCTTCCGAGGCGCGGACGAAGCGATTGACGATGTCGTGCCCGGTCCGGTAGTCCACGCCATAGTCGCGGACCAGCTGGTTGGACAGCTCAGTGGACGCGATGTAGGAGCCCTGCACCACTGCCAGCATCCGCTCCCGGTGGACCTCCATCTGCTGCATCTCCTGCGTGACCGTGGGGAATGTGCGCCCGGCCACGTCGATCGCCTGTAGTGTCGCGTCCTCCAGGTGGAGCATGGCGTGGGTGTCAGCCTGAGGCTCGCGCAGACCGGCGACGGCAACACCGGTGAGATGGCCGATCATCTGGCCCGCGTAGAGCCGTATCATCTCCAGGCTGTTGGGGTTGGTGCTCTTCTGAGGCATCAGGAAGCTTGTTCCGTGGCAGCCCATCTCAAGGAAGCCGAACTCGTCGCCCGACCAGTAGGCCAGGTCAAGCGCCATCCGACTCACGACGTTCGCGATGTTGACCAGCCCACAGACGACCACGAGGTAGCCATCCGTGTAGCTCACGGCATCGTTCGCGTTCTCGATCAGCCCGTCCATCCCGAGGTACGTGCCGACCAGGTCCCGATCGATTGGCCAACTGGTGCCGGCCAGTGCGCCGGCCCCCATCTCGTTGAGGTTCATGTAGTGGTAGCCGGCTTCGACCGTCTCCGCGCCGCGCACCACTGCGTCGAGGACCGAGAGCAGGTAGTGGCCGAAGGTGGTGGGCTGGGCGTGCCGGGTGTGCGTGTACCCGGGCATGATCGCATCCGTGTGCTGCTCCGCCGCGTTCAGCAGCGCGTCCTGCATGTCGAGGATCTGGCACATGCACTTCATCAGTTCCCGGCGCACGACGAGGACCTGCTCGCCGGGGGGGACTGTGCGCCCGATCATGAGACTGCCCCCCGCCTCCCTGCCGAGC
>JBNGDZ010000156.1:0-9311 GCA_049975765.1 Armatimonadota bacterium | reverse complement strand
GCTGGGGCTTCCCGGTGGTGGCCGACAGCGGGCGCATCTACGTGTTCTTCACGCGTGAGGTCGGGATCTGGGACGCCAGCCGCCAGGGCTCGGGGACCATAGGATGCATCATCTCCGACGACCTGGGTCACACCTGGCGAGAGGCTCCGGACATTCCGATGGCGCGCAGCCGATACGATCATCCCGACCCCCAGGTCCCCAAGAACTGGATCGTGTGGCAGAAACCGACCCGGGACAGCGGGAGGCGGTGGCTGGCCGGCTACACGCTCGTGACGAGCCCGGCGCGATTCGACGAGCCTCCCGCCGGCTGGTGGCACTGGGACAGCCATAGCTACTTCATGCGCTTCGAGAACATCCACGAGGGCCCCGACCCGCAGGACATTCAGATCGCCTGGCTCCCTGACGGCGATGCCGGTCTGGGCGTGCCGATTCCGGTCCGGCCCGGGATGTCCGCAGCCCAGGAGCCCAGCATCGTCCTGCTTCCCGACGCTCGCCTGTTTGCGACCATGCGGACGCTCACCGGCCATATCTGGTACTCGGTGTCAGACGATGACGGCGAGACGTGGCGGAAGCCGGAGCCGCTGCGCTATCGGGACGGGGGCGAGAGGATCGAGCACCCCCTGTCGTGCTGCCCCATCTACGCGCTGGACGAGCGGAGGTACCTGCTGCTGCTGCACAACAACCCCGGACGGCGCCTCGGCCACGATCAGCTCGAGCTGCAGTGGAGGACCAACCACCTCAACTTCCTGCGCAACCCGACGTTCATCAGCCTGGGCGAGTATCGTTCCGACGCGCATCAGCCGGTGTGGTTCGGCCGGCCATACAAGCTCTTCGACACCGACGACGTGCCGGTCGGGCCCAAAGGAACGACGGAGGTCGCGACCTACACCAGTATGACCCGGTGGCGAGGCCGCCGGACGCTGTGGTATCCCGACCGCAAGTACTACCTGCTCGGGAAGTTCCTCACCGATGACCTGCTGGGCGCAATGGCCGCGCCCCCCTGAGCCATCCAGCCGCGACCGGAGGGCTCGAAGCGTACGACGACGAACAGCGTGCGTGGTGTCCTCAGGCGCAGGACGAGACGCTGGAGGTGGATGTGATGCGCACCGCCATGATGTTGCTGTTCGCCGCTGTGCCGCTGGCAGCGATGGCACAGACGGAGCATCAGCTCACCATCGATGACTTCGAGCAGGACACGCTCGGCCAGTGGCAGACGAGCGTGTCGCCGGAGTACTACCGTGGCGGCGAGGGCCGGGAGGGGCTCGCGATCGTCGAGGACCCCGAGCAGGGACGCGTCATGCAGGCCCGCATCGCATTCGTCGATCCCAACGCCAGCGAGCCGGTGTGGATCACGCGCTTTCTGGAGGAGCCCATCTCGCTGCGGCATGTGGTTGGCGGCCGGGTCCGCTACAAGATCACCGGCGTGGACCAGGCGCCCATCGACAGCCTGAAGCTGCGCCTGCGCACATCGCCGAGCGCCTTCTCGGACTACGAGCTGCTGCCCGAGGAGGGCGTGGCGCTCGACCGGTGGCAGGTCGCCACCGTCAGCGTGCGCGAGAATATGCCCATGCGCAACATCTACAACGCCATCTTCGGCGAGATCCAGCAGGTGACGCTGCGGCTCGATGACATCGACGAGCGCAACTCCGAGTTCCTGCTGCTGGTGGACGAGATTGCGCTCTTCGTCGAGGAGGCGCCGCAGCCTGAGTGGTCGCCGACCCAGCATCAGCTTCGCCCCAACGACCGGCTCGACGTGCTGCTGATCACCCACTCGACCGCCGGCTTCTACAACATCGAGGAGGCGGCGCGAGCTCTGGACCCTGACGCCCGCGTCGACCGCTATCTCTTCCGGGGACTGCACTTCCCCCTCTGGGGCTTCCCCGAGGGCGTCGAGGCCCTCCTGGACTACGACGCCATCGTGATGATCGACGTGGACCCCTGGGTCCTCAGCCAGCAGCAGGCGGACTGGCTGGGCAGCCTGGTGCACTCCGGAGTCGGCCTGGTGTTCCTCGGCGGCCCCGAGACCCTCACTCACGCGCAGGACTTCAAGCTCCCGCTGCGCGAGGCGCTTCCGATCACCTTCGAGGCCGGCGCCGAAGACATCACTGCCGCCGCCACGCCGCAGGCGGCGGACCATCCGCTGACACGAGGCCTGCCCGGCGAGCGCCTCGGGACGGTCGTCCACGTGCATGACGTTGTGCCACGCGAGGGCGCGGAGGTCGCTTTCACCGCCAGCGATCGGCCCCTGGTGGTCACGGGCGCGTTCGGCGCCGGCCGCGTGGCGCTCGTCAACGCCTGGACGGAGTTCGGCTCGACCATGCGGGATCGCTTCCTGGGCACCGATCTCGCGGATGACCTCGTCCGGGCGCTGCTCGGCTGGGCCGCGGACGCGCTACCTGAGGCGAGGCTGCAGTCTGTTGAGCTTCCCGAGCCGAGCATCGTCGCGCCCGCCACGGTGACGGTGCGCGCGGAGGGAAGCGAACAGGTCAGCGGCCTACGCCTGCGCATTGGCGACCAGGAGCCGCAGACCTCCGAGGGCGCCGGACCCGCCAGCTTCGAGATCGAGCTGCAGCCCTCGCCCGAGAGCGAGCGGTCGATCCCGTGCGTCCTGGAGGCCCTGGACGTCGAAGGCTCGGTCTCCGACCGGCGCGACTTCGAGATCGAGGTCCTCAACCCCCTGGGCCTTGACATCGCCTGGGCGGCACATCAGCGAACCTTCGAACCCGGCGCTGCCCTGGAGCTGACTGCACGTCTCACGCGGCGGGACCTGCCGGGCGTGGAGGCGTCGGGCAGCTCGCTGAACATGAGCTTCGCGTCGGGGCGACTGCCCGTCGCGGCGGCCGGGCTGGCGGACATCTGGGTCGTGCCATCTGGCAGCGAGGAGACACTACACGATCTGTCGGGACCAACGGACGTCGAGACGGTGACCAGCCATGAGGATCTCCGGCCCACCGTCACGACCACCGGCATCACTCGCGCAGACCGGGAGGACATGGACTTCGGCGATGACCCGCGCATCCAGAGGGTCTCCCGCACCGCGAGCGTCCAGCCGGACGGGAGTGTGCGCCTCGACTACCACTACGAGTTCCTCCAGGACGTGCAGGTTGACCGCATCTCCACCATGCTCACGCTGCCGGCGTCGGTCTATGCCGGGATGCCCTTCACGGCGCAGCAGCAGGAAGGCACCACGGAGGGCGCTCTCCCGCGGGAGCCGGGGAGCAGGCAGTTCGATGGGCACGGCCTCGATCTGACCATCGACACGCCGCACGGGCCTCTGCGCATCCAGGTCCCCGACGAGTCCCTCCGCGTATGGATGCAGGACCTGCGGCGGTATGATATGGGCAGCTTCCGCATCGAGATCGAGGCACCCTTCGAGGACTCGCTGGCGCGGGAGGGCGATAGCTACGACGTCCCGATCATCGTGACCGGGCCGGAGGTGACGGGCGGAGGGCAGACTCCCGACCTCGACGCGCTCGCGATCCAGTGCGAGCTGATCGACGGCAACGGGCGGTCGGCTCTGCAGTGGGCGGCGCGCCGGGCCGAGACGCAGATGACATTCGCCCGGGAGCTTCCAGACCTGCGCAGCGGGGAATACGAGCTGCGGGTCGCGGTTCGGTCGGGCGACGAGGAGCTCGTGCGCACGGCGGAGCAGTGCTGGGTGGTGGACCCGCTGCGGCGCGAGGACTTCTTCCCGATCATGAGCATCATGGGCATCGGCCGGGGCGCGCACCTGATGGACCCGTCCATGATCCGGGCGCGTATCGACGACCTCCATGCCCACGGCTTCAACGCGGCGGCCGGGGCAAACGCCCGCAGCCTCAGCCGCCCGGCCTCGTCACCCCCCACGGAGCTGGACGTCTACGCCCAGGGATACGCGCAGCGCCTGGGGATGGCGCCCTTCTACGAGTATCACAGCCTGACTCTGGTCCGGCGCCAGGGGCAGGTTCCGGTGTCGGTGTTCGATCCCGAACACAAACAGCGGCTGCGGGAGATGGTGGAGCCGCAGTTCGAGGTCTGTGACCGCACCGCGCGATTGCTGAGCATCAAGATACTCGACGAGCCGCACGTCGGCCCAGACCAGCTTCTGTGGACGGAGCGCTGCCGGGAGGTCTTCCGGGAGCGCTACGGGGCCGACTACGTGCCGGTCGAGGAGCTGGGCGATGATGCGGCGGCCCGGTGGCGGCTCGCGGACTTCCTGGGCTACTACGTGGAGCGGGCGTATGGTCTGACGCGCGAGATTCGGGAGGAGCACGGCGGCGAGTGGGACCTGCTGCTGACCTTCAACTCGCCGGGGCTCGGATACGGGCGTGGCTACACCTCTCGACAGGACATCCTCTCCTGGGGCCGGCAGGCCGGGCGCATGGACTTCGACATCTACCCGTACTTCTACCCGGCCTCCCAGAAGGTCCGCATGGTGCAGGCCGACTACGGGCTGAGCATGATGCGCAGCTTCGCGCAGCACATCGAGCGCCCGTGGGGCTTCTACGTGGAGCTGGATGACCGCAACTGGCCCTATCAGAAGAACCCCAAAGAGGCGTCGGCGGAGTGCGCCTTCACGGCCGTCGCCCAGGGCGCGAACTACCTCAACAGCTTCATCCACCGGGGCTTCGGCACGGGCGTGAGCTCCCGGCCCCAGCGCTGGGAGGAGACCGGGAGGGCCATGCGCGCGATCCGCCGGGTGGGGCCGCTGCTCACCCGTATGCAGCGACCGCGGGCCACGGCGGCCGTGATCTACCCCATGGCCCAGGCCATGATCTACAACGGGCACAGCCCCGAGTACTACACGCTCACCTGCCTCCGCCACGGCTTCGGGATGACCGATGCGGTCAGCTCCGAGATCCTGGCCGAGGACGCGACGCAGTTCGAGCGCGACGCCTTCGTGCTGCTCAACTGCGAGATCCTGGAGAGGCCGGTCGCCGAGCGGCTGGTGGAGTTTGTGCGCGGGGGCGGGACCGTCATCATCGACCATGATCCGGCCGTGGACATCCAGGGCGAGCCGCTGGGCCTGCCCTGGCACTTCGACGGGCTCGAGGCTCAGGCGCTGCCGGGGCTGCCCGACTGCCCGCGGAGGACGCTCGCCGACGGTGAGGGGCGGGTCATCCTGCTTGACTTCGACATCGAGGAGGCCTACCGCGAGGCCACCGAGGAGGACATGTTCGAGCGAGCAGCCGCCCTCCGAACCGCCGTTCGTACGATGCTGTCAGGGGCCACGTCGCTGTGCATCGCCGATGATGAGCACGGGCAGATGGAGGCCGGGCTGCGCCTGGGCGAGGACGCCGCGCTGGTGACCGTGGTGAACCACTGGCCGGAGGAGAACGCCGCGGAGCTTCGCCTCCGCGACCTGCCCTTCGAGGTGGGGTGGCTGTGCGACCTGACCACCATGGAGCCCGTCGAGTTCCGCGCCGGTCCGGACGCGCACTCCTGCGACGTCGTGGTTCGCCTGGCCGGGCGACACTCGCAGATGCTGGCGGTACTGCCGGAGAGGCCCGCGGAGCTGGCGGTGGATGTGGCCGAAGCGGAGTTGCGGCCGGGCGGGCAACCGGGTGCGCGCGCTGAGCCCCGAGGGGCGGCCTGCGTCAGGACAGCACCTGCTGGAGATCGCGGTCACCGGTCCTGACGGAGCAGAGGCGACGCGCTTCGGCGGCTCGACGGCCACCGAGGCCGGCGTGGCCACGCGCACGGTGGCTGTGCCTGTGAACGCGCTGCCAGGCGGGTATCGCATCGAGGTCCGCGCGCCGCAGATCGGCGCGGAGGCGGTCGCGGAGTTCACAGTCGCCGGGTAGAGCCCCGGCGGCTCAGCCCTCGCCGAGCCGCTCGCGGAGCGTCTCGATGGCGCGGGCGAGGGCCTCCCTGACCTCCAGCACCGCGTCAGGCCGCGGGAGTATCTCGGTGGAGTAGCGCCCTCCCGCGCTGGGCATGTCCACCAGCGCTTCGGCCTGCGCGAGCGCGGCCTCGGCCTCACTTACGTCCGCGCCCGCCTCGCGGCCGCGCGCCGCCAGATCCCGGAGCATCTGCAGGTACTCGTGGTCCTCCACGCCCTCGCGCGCCATCTCAAGGCGGATGGAGCTGACCACTCCGTCGAGGCCGATCGCCTCGCCGGGGTAGGCCAGGAAGCCGTCGCCATTGGGGTAGCGCACCCACCGCTGCTCGCCCGGCTCGCCGCTCTGGCGGATGTAGCTGTGCCAGCCGAACTCCCAGGGGTCGTAGGTCAGCCAGTCTATGCCCCAGAACTCGTAGGCCTCGGCCCCGTACTGGAAGCAGTAGTGTGGCAGCAGGCGCTCGATGGCGCAGAAGGGGGTGTCGGTGCACATCTGCCCGTCGGTGGTCCACCAGATGCGCCCGCCGGCCTCCCGGATGGTCGCCAGCTCCTGGGGCGGGACGCGCCCGTAGTGCCCCACGCCCCAGACATCCAGCGAGTCCCGCCAGCGCGGCTCGTAGGTCCAGGTGCTGGAGTAGATGGGGATCTCGGGGGAGACCTCGTGGATCATCTCGCACAGCGCCTGCATCTGGTCCACGATGTACTCCCGCCGCGAGAACCACGGCTCGTCGGAGATGTAGAGGACGAACCTGTCGGCCCAGCCGCGCTCCTGCACATGCTCCCAGAACAGCCGCAGGGCCTGCTGGTAGACCCGGCGGTACTCCGGGCGGAGTCTCGAGCGGTCCACGTCCTCGTAGGGATACTCCCCCTCGTAGGGGTCGATGCCCCATAGGCTCTTCGGCGGATGGCCCCAGCCGAAGCAGTAGAACAGGCCCGGGGTATAGCTGTGCCGGAAGCCAAGCTCCTCGAAGTAGTACCGGGCCGCCTCGTCGAAGTCGGTGAAGTCCGCCGACACCCCGCCATCCTCGTAGCTGAATGTCGGCGCCGGCTGGACCCGGTCCGGGCACAGCCGCAGGTCGGCCATCAGTCGCCATAGCTTCCGAAGCTGCTCCGCCCAGCTCTCGCCCGGCGAGAACCAGTGACTGGAGTGCCCGCGGGCGTCGTAGATCGCCTGGACATGGCTCTCCCGGGGCAGGGCGAAGTCCCACACGTGGACCATGAAGGGCGTCTCCGCCACGGTTCCGGCCTGGCCGACGATCCTGACCGTGCCGCGGTAGTCGCCAGCCCGCGCATCCTCGGGGATCCGGAGGCTGAGCCAGATCGGCTGCGTGGTGCGCGCGTCGAGGTCGAAGGTGTCAGTCGGCCGCAGGGGATCGGGCCACCAGCCGGCCCAGCCGTCGCAGCTACCGGGCACCCTGGGGTATTTGCGCTGCCACGTCGGCCTCTGCGAGCTGTAGTAGCTGGTGGCGTGGTCGATGGGCACGTAGCCCACCACCGCGACCTCGGCCTGTGGGAGCTGCTCGCCCTGCGCGTTCGTGGGAGGATCGACCTCAACGCGGAGCCCCTCCAGCGCATACGGTGCTCTCAGCGCAAGCTGCAGGGGCTCGACATCGTTCCGCGCCGCGCTGATCCGTGCGGGCTCGATGGTCTGCGGCGGCGGGTCGTCCCGGAAGACCTTCACGATCGGGTTCACCGGCCAGATGGTCGGCACCGACACCCGGCGCGATGGATGCACCTGCAGCTCCCCGAGGTGCCCCGACGTCGCCTCCGCCATCACGACGCCGTCCTGCCACACCGTCCCGGTCGCGTTCATGGTCAGGTGAAGCTGAAAGATGGCCGCGTCGGGCGGCATCTGGAAGATCCCCGAGAGCAGCGTCCAGTCGGTGGTCCCGGTCAGGTCCGGTCCGGCGCCGGTGTACTGCCTTGTCTCGCACAGCTCCCCGTCGGCGGTGCGGTAGTGGGCGTGGATGCGCACGCTTCCCTCGATATTCTCCGTGCGGACCCACGCGGCGAACAGGTAGGTCCGTCCCGGCTCGACGGGCACGTCCTGTCGCCAGCCCGTCCAGGCCGTCTGGGAGCCGTGCGGAACGTGAATCCGCACCGCGCGTTCGCCGAAGAGCCCGTCCTCCACCAGGTCCAGCTCAGCCCCTTCAGGCCGCTCGCCCTCCGCGGCGCCGGGCCAGTCATCCGGCAGCTCCTCGCCCTCCTCGAAGCTGGGATTGCGGGCCATGTTCGCGTCGCTGTGAAGCAGATCCGCGTAGCTCTCGGTTGGCTCGGATCCAACCTGGGGGTCATCGGAGAAGTACAGGTGGAATGTCCTGATCGACCGGCCAGGCATGTCCGCCTGAAACAGCAGCGAGTCATCCGTCAGATAGCTCGCCTTCCGCTCCGCGCCGGTGGTTACCATCATTGACTCCGGGTTCACGCGCCCGGCCAGCCGCCCGAGCACCGGGCTGGTGTCTACATGCACCAGGACATTGGCGCGCTCCTCAGACGAGAGGTTGGCAACGGTCACGGGCATACGATAGGGCGACTCGCCCGCACCGGCCCACCCGGCCTCGGCCCCGATCTCGCGCAGCGCCAGCCGCTCGGCCTGCCCCGCGGTGGCTGTGAGACGCATCTCGCCGCCGACGGCCTCCAGCGCCACGTCATCGAACCACGCCGTGCCGGTGCCGCGCAGCACGGTGCCGAGGCTGGCCAGGTTGGCCTCCTCGGGCGCATCGAACTCCAGGCTGACCTGCGTCCAGTCGAAGGTGCCCTCGCCGGCGCGTGCCATGGGCGCGATGATCATCGGGTCATCCTCATTGCCCACGTGCACGTACCAGCCCGCATATCCCTCCACGTCCTCCGCCCGCACCCAGGCCGTCAGCCGGTAGCGCTGACCGCCGATGACGTGGATGCCTCGCTGGCGCGTCGCTATCCAGGTCGGCTCCGCTCCCTCCGCCACGACGGTCTTCAGGCAGCGCTCCCCCGAGTGCGGATTCTCACCCACCCAGATGGCCCGATGGTGCTCATCGCCGAGATCGTGACGCCACCCGGTGGGCACCTCGCCCTCACCGTGCTCCACGCCGCCGTTGCGCACGCCCACGGAGGCCTCCAGGAACTCAGCCACCTGCCACGCGCGAGGGTTGTCGGCGTAGACGTAGTAGGTCGCCGTCTCGCCGGCGGGACATTCCGCGGGAATCACCAGCTCAGCCCCGTCCGGGATCGGTCCGGAGGTCACGTCGCCACGGGCATGAGTGATGCGGAAGAGCATCTCGGTGCCCTCGGCGTCACAGACGCGGATCGCCTCGGCCCGCGATCCGGTGACAGGGACCTGCCCCTCAGCGCCACCAACCCGCACAGCCACCGGCGCGCCGGCAGCATCCCGGTCCGTCTCATTGTGTATCTGCACCGGAACGCGGCTGCGCCACACGTCTCCATTGCCCAGGTAGAGCGGATGATGCCAGCCATCCGCCGCCTGCACTGCCGCTACGCACAGCAGTATCACAGA
>JBNGDZ010000155.1:0-9322 GCA_049975765.1 Armatimonadota bacterium | reverse complement strand
CGCGAGCGGAAGCTCGCGTGGAGGGGCCGGACCACCGTCCGGCCCGCCGTTGTCCCGGCGCCGCCCTCACGCAGGGTAGTCCACCTCTTGCCACCACTGCGGGTCGATGTCCTCGAAGAGATCGTCACGGCCGCACAGGGAGCCGAAGTACTGCCAGTCCTCGTCGCTGAGGTACTCCCCTCTCGCCCAGCGCTCCGCCAGCTCACCCATGTGATTGAAGTCCGTGTGGTGCGCCACCAGCCGGTGGGCGGCGTAGTCCGGGGCCCCGTGGGTGGAGATGAGGAACTGCCAGTCGGAGGCCTGCAACAGCAGCAGCTCTCGCCCGGCCTGGCGGAGGAAGGCCTGAAGCTGCTCATCATCGCTATCGGCGAATGTCCTTGCCAGGTGCTGCATGCGGCGCTCGGCCTGGTAGATGCGGCGCCACGACCAGGTGGTGTTGTCGTTGAGCCAGACGTGGTGCCCGCCGCCGGCGCCCCAGGAGCCCTCGGGGAGCGCGATGGCGGTGGACGGCGGCGTATCGGCCAGGTACTCCCGGCAGCTCATGCACTGGACCTGCGGGTCCTCGTGGATCCAGCGGATGACCTGCTCCAGCCACGCCGGCCCCTCGTGCCACCAGTGTCCGAACAGCTCGGCGTCGAAGGGCGCGCAGACCACCGGGCGCCGCCCGAACGGCCGCGGCTGGCCTTCCAGCGTGTCGTGCAGCAGACCCACGAAGTGCCCGGCCTGCTCCCGGACCCGCTCCTCGGCCATCTCCGGGGAGTAGGCGTCCTTGGTGGCAAGGTCGTTGCGGTCGTCGGTGATGCGCCAGTAGCGATGGTCACCGGGGGCGTGCTTCTTGTGAAACTCCAAATACCAGCCGTCGCCGGGGTAGCCGAAGTCGGCGCTCCAGACCTGGTAGGAGATCTCCTCGTTGCGCACCAGGCAGGCCACCGGCGGGTGGTCCTCGAAGTGCGAACCGACGAAGTAGGGCCAGAACGCAGTCTTCTCCCAGCTCGGCCGGGGGGGCTCGTCGCGGCGTGTGATGTGGCCCCAGAGCTTGCCGAGGCTGTCGCGCTCGTGTATATCTACGGGGAGTGCATCGCCGCTGCGCCCGAGCATATGGGTGTCCACGATGAAGTAGTCGAGGCCGTTCTCGCCGAGGAACTCCTCCAGGCCCTTCCGCCGCCAGGTATGTCCATCCGGCGGTTGGATCTCCGCCGGCGGGGCCCAGGCGGTCCGAGGCCTGTAGGCGCACTCGGGCAGCCAGAAGCCGCGAGGGAAGCGGCCGAAATGGCGCTGATATGAGCTCACGGCCTGCCGGATCTGAGCCTGGATGGAGGCATCCTCGTACAGCAGTGGTAGATAGCCGTGGGTGGCGCCGGAGGTCATCAGCTCCAGGGCCCCCCGCTCCTGGAGATCGCGGAAGGCGCTGATGATGTCGCGGCCCAGCTCGTCGTGGTACACGCGTTGCAGGTCGCGGTAGCGCCACGACCATCGCTCGGCGAGGTAGGCCAGGTGCAGGTCGCCGCGGTAGCGGAACTGCCCGGCGTCGGCCTCAGCCGTCTCGACCCGATTGGTGAGATAGTGGCCGAACCACTCCTTGAAGCGCTCGTCGGCAAGCTGCTCCACGACCACGGGCGTGAGGCTGACTGAGGTCCGCGCCATGATGCCGTCGTCGGCCAGGCGGCGGAATACCTGAAGCAATGGGAGGTAGCACTCCGCGGCGGCCTCGTAGAGCATGCTGGCGCCATGGGGCCAGGTGGAGTGACCCAGCACGTAGGGCAGGTGGGTGTGAAGCACGATGCAGAAGGCTCCTGGCGGTGATGAGTTCATGGCAGCAGCCCTTCTTGCAGCATACGGATTCGGGAGATGAACTGGATGGACCGGCTCTGCGTCGCATTCGTGTGGCACATGCATCAGCCATGGTACCTGTGGCCGAACTCCTCGCGGGCCGCGCTCCCCTTCGCACGCCTGCACGCCACCAGCGCCTACTACGACATGCCGTGGCTGTTGTCGAGGTTCGACGACACGCGGGTGACATTCAACCTGGTGCCCTCGCTCATCGAGCAGCTTCGCGGCTACGCGGCCGGGGAGGTCTCCGACCGGGCGCTGGAGCTGTCGCTGCGCGACCCCGAGGACCTGGGCCTGGACGACCAGCGGTACCTGCTCACGCACATGTGCGGCGGCCACCCCGGTGGAGCTATGGCCGCCAGCCCGCGCTATGGCGAATTATTGCACAAGAGAGGCGTGGACCGCAACCCGACGAGCATCGAGGGGGCCTGCCGCATCTTCACCAAGGAGGACTACCGCGACCTTCAGGTCCTCTTCAATCTGGCCTGGTGCGGCTTCGCGCTGGACCATCACAGCGAGGTCGTGAGCGAGCTCCGCAGCAAGGACCGCGACTTCAGCGAGGACGAGAAGCGGGCTCTGCTCGGGGAGATGCAGCGCGCTGTCGCCAAAGTCGTGGACCTCTACGCCGAGGCAGCGGCACAGGACCGCGCGGAGCTCATCTGCTCCCCCTTCTACCACCCCGTCCTGCCGCTGCTATGCAACATGGAGGATGCGGCGCGGCGCATTCCGGCCTCCCAGCTTCCCGAGAGGCTGTGGCGGGAGCCCGAGGAGGCGCGGCGGCAGCTCCGGCTGGGCCTCGACTACCACGAGCGCATTTTCGGCACGCGCCCTGGCGGCCTCTGGCCCTCCGAGGGGGCCGTCAGCGACGCGGCGCTGGAGGTGATGGCCGCCGAGGGCGTGCAGTGGTGCGCCTCAGACGAGGATGTGCTCGCTGCCAGCCTCGACAGCGGTGGGAGGCCGGCTCCCGAGCAGCTCTATCGGCCGTGGCGCACCGCCTCGGGAGTCTCAATGGTGTTCCGGGATCATCGCCTCTCCGACCTCGTCGGCTTCGTGTACCGAGACTGGCGGCCCAAGGACGCAGCGAGAGACTTCCTCGCGCGCCTGCGCTCGACCGCCGATCGGGCTGCCGGGGCGGACCTTCCGCCCCTGGTCAGCATCATCCTGGACGGGGAGAACCCCTGGGGATGGTATCCCGACCTGGGCGAGGGCTTCCTGGCCGCGCTCTACGAGGGCATCGAGAAGACGGAGGACATCCAGACGACCAGCGTCAGCGACTACCTGCAGCGGTTCGGTGCCGGCGGCGAGCTTGCCTCGGTCTTCCCAGGCTCCTGGATCGACCACTCGTACCGCACCTGGATCGGCGGGAAGGAGCACCGGCGGGCCTGGGGGCTGCTCTCCGGCGCGCTGGAGGTCGCCAAGCGGCATGACGAGGCCGAGGAGGGCTTCGACGAGGCGCGCCGCAGTCTCATGATCGCTGAGGGCAGCGACTGGTTCTGGTGGTACTGCGAGAATCAGCACAGCCTCGACGCGGACATCTTCGATGCACTCTTCCGCTCCCACGTGGCGGCGGTCTACGAGCGGCTTGGGGAGGAGCCCCCGGACGCCGTGGAGGAGCCCATCTACGCCGAGAAGATCAGCCGGCTGACGCGGGAGGCCACGGGATGGATGTCTGCGACCATCGACGGGCGCGTCACCAGCTACTTCGAGTGGCGCCCGGCGGCGCTGCTGCGCACCTCCGGGCTTGCCTCAGCGATGCAGCGCAGCCAGTACGTCATCCATGAGCTCTACTTCGGCTTCGACGAGGAGAACGTGTGGCTGCGGCTGGACACCGATGGGCCCGCCCTCCAGCGCCTGCTGGGGTGCCGACTGGAGGTGATCTTCCAGGGCGATCCTGAGCACTCCATCGTGCTCGAGGTGCCCGAAGAGGCGCAGGGCCCGGAGCTGGATGGCGACCTGTGCGAGGAGGCCGAGTGCGTCATCCAGCGCGTCATCGAGGCCCGAGTGCCCCTGCGCCTGCTCGACGCCGAGCCGGGCGCGACGCTGCGGCTGGCGGTCGTCGTCGGCCGCGAGGGGCGGGTCGTGGAGCGCTGGCCGGAGCTGGGCTTTTTGCAGGTGGAGGTGCCGACCGAGGAGGCCATAGCCGCAAGCTGGGTGATCTGAGGTCTCGGCGCAGGACGGGGACACGGCCGCCACCATCGACCGGTGGCGGCCGTGCGCGTGGATGCGCCAGGGGGAGGCCTGCCTTAGGAGGTGGGGACCACCAGGTTCAGCACCAGGTCCTCGTCAGCGGCCAGCGAGATGGCCAGCGCCGTCAGGAGATCGGTCTCACCCTCCAGATGGAACTGCAGCGGGTCCCCCACCGGACTCCAGTCGGTGTCGGCGTACATGAGTGTGAGGTCATAGGCTCCGGCCAGGATGGCTGGAATCTCGAACTCGCCGGTCTCCGGATCCACCTCAGCCACCTCGAGAGCGCCCAGGGGCGTCTCGATGAAGACGCCCAGCAGCTCGCCCTCGGGCACCTCAAGCGGATTGCCCTCCTCGTCCAGGACCGTGCCGCTGATGGCGGCAAAGTCCAGCTCGTCGGCCGACACGACCGCCGCCGAGATGGTGGGCCGCATGATCCACTGTCCGCTGGCGCCGGCCTGATGGACGGACGCGGCCGCATTGAAGTCGATCAGCAGTGTGATCATCTCCCCGGCCACGACCTCGAACTGGCCCGTGACCAGCTTGGCACCGGTCTGGGCGCCGCTGGGGACGGTCAGGTCATGCGGCTCCCCATCGCCGTCGAGGATCCAGTTGGCCCCCGGCTCGTCCGAGAGGATCAGCCGCACCTGATTGTAGCTGCCCGGCTCCAGCCCCACCTCTCCCAGCGACATCGGGTATTGAGAGAGCGCGATGAGCTCGATGTCGTTGGGCAGGTCCTCGTCGGTCAGCAGCACCGCCGGCCCCTCGCCCTCGCTCATCACCTCAATCCGAACGATGTGCACGTGCACCTCAGTAACGTCCGAGAGCGGCACATCTGTGAGCATCACCTCGACCGTTCCCGAACCCGCCGCCGGCCCGTCATCGCTTCCGCCGCATCCTGCCAGAATGAATGCACCTACCGCAAGCAATGCGACCACCACAACCAACGACGCCGTCATCCTCCCACGCACCGTCATCCACCAACCCTTCACCGTTTGCTGAGGTTTTCGTGAGGTAGCTTACCCGGAGTCGTGGTCCGCTAACCCTCAATCGTTGCCGGAGCGCGCACGCAGCTCGGGACAAAGGTCCGAGGGGTGGATCCACTTGCCGACGACGCCCGGGGCTCGCCGAGGTCTGGGGCTCGCCGACCCCGGCCGACTGCCGATCTTGTTCGGCAGCGCGGCCGTGACGATCGCCGGTCCGCGTGGGCGCGACCGCCAGGGTTCTGCACGGTGATAGCCTACCGGAAGAGGGCGCTGACCGACTCCCCGGTGTGGATGGCGTGGATGGCCCTGCCGAACAGCTCGGCTACCGAGACCTGCGAGATGTTCGCCTTCGCCGCGCCATCGGGCAGCGGCAGGGAGTCCGTGACGACGATGTGCTGGAAGAGCGGCTGGTCGAGGCGCTCGAGGGCATCGCCGACCAGCACGCCGTGCGCCGCTCCGGCGTAGACCTCCTCCACCTGGTGGTGCTCCTGCAGGAAGCGGGCCAGGCGGAGCATGGAGCCGCCCGTGGCGATCTCATCGTCGAAGATGAGAGCCTTCTTGCCGCGCACATCGCCCACCACGCTCTGGACGGTCACGCTCTCGTCCGAGCCGCGTCGCTTATCGCCGACGGCCATCGGCAGCCCCAGGCGCTGGGCGTAGGCCCCGGCGCGTCTGGCGCTGCCGGCATCGGGAGCCACCACCACGAAGTTCGAGAGATCCCAGCCATTGAAGTAGTCGCAGATCAGAGGTATTGCGGAGAGCTGATCGGCGGGAGTCTTGAAGAAGCCCTGGATCTGCTCGGAGTGCAGGGTCATGGTCAGGACGCGGTCGGCGCCGGAGGTGTTGAGCAGGTCAGCCACCAGACGCGCGGTCACTGAGATGCGGGGCATGTCCTTCTTGTCGGAGCGCACGTAGAAGTAGTACGGGATCACCGCCGTGATGCGCCGCGCCGAGGCGTGCTTGAGGGCGTCGAGCATGATGCACAGCTCCATGAGATGCTCGTTCACCGGCGGCGCAGCCGTCTGAAGGACGAAGACGTCCTTCTCGCGAACGTTCTCCTCGATCTGAACGAAGAGGTTGTCGTTGGCGAAGCGCCTGATCCTGGCGCGGCCCAGCGGGATCTCGAGGTAGTCGCAGATGCGCTGAGCCAGCTCCGGGTGGGAGCTCCCGGAGAAGAGCTTCAGCTCATCATTGAGATTGGAGCCCATTCTGCCTCCCTCAGTATCAGTGCGGCATCGGGCGCAACATGGCCGGAGGTTCCGCACCGGCGACGGACGGACCTTCCACCCGGTGCCGCCTCCCGTGTGCCGCCTCCATGCCGGAGGCCCTCATGAGCATACTCTTCATCGCCGATGACTTCCCCCCGGATGTGGGCGGGATCCAGACCTACGCCTGCGAGCTGGCCCGCGCCACCGCACAGCTTGGGGAGGAGGTGGCGGTGGTCGCCAGCCGGCAGGAGGCAAGTCAGGCCGTGGACGGGGAGCTGCCCTATCCCGTGGTGCGGGTCCCCACAGGGGGCGGATACGTTGCGGCGGCCATGAACCTTGCAGCGGGCGTGGAGCAGGCCAGGCAGATCCTGCACGAGCCGCCCCGCTGCCTCGTGGCGACCAAGTGGTCGCCGGAGGGGCCGGCCGCCATCCTGGCGTGGCGCATGCTGCGTTGCACCATGGTCCTCATCGGCCATGGCGGGGAGTTCTGTCACACAGGCGGCAACATTGTCAAGTGGCTGGCCCAGCGTGTTGTGCTCCGTCGCATGGACCTGTTCCTCGCCAACAGCGAGTACACGGCCGAGCTCTTCCGCCGGGCCGGGGCGCCCCGTGAGCGCATCGGCATCATCTACGGCGGAGTGCGGCCCGAGCGCTTCGAGTGCTCCGCCGATCAGGTCGCGGCCGTGCGCCGGGAGCTTGGCGTGGGGGACAGGCCGATGCTGCTCACCGTCTCGCGCCTCGTGGAGCGCAAGGGCCACGAGACCGTGCTGCGGGCGCTACCGCGTGTGCTGGCCGAAGTGCCGGAGGCCCTCTACGTCATCGTTGGCGATGGTCCCACCGCCGAACGGCTGGCGGAGGTGGCGGAGGAGCTGGGCGTGGCCGGCAGCGTGATCCTTGCGGGGCATGTCGAGGAGGCGAGGCTCCCGGCGGTGCACTGCGCCGCGGACGTGTTCGTGATGCCCAGCCACCCGGTCCGGGCGGAGCTGGCTGAGGGGCTGGGGCTGGCGTTTCTGGATGCCGCGGCGGCGGCCACGCCCTGCGTCGGCACCCACTTCGGCGGGATCCCGGATGCGATCGTGGACGGCGAGACGGGGCTGCTGGTCGAGCCGCAGGATGAGCAGGCCCTCGGCGCCTCGTTGGTGAGGCTGCTGTCCGAGCCCGAGACGGCACTGCGCATGGGCGAGGCCGGGCGGGAGCGGGTCCGGCGCGAGTTCACCTGGCGCCGCGTGGCGGAGCGCTTCCTGGCGGAGCTGTCACGGATCGACAGCGGGGGGAGCCGATGAGCCTCACGGTGGCCTACGTGGATCACGCCGCCCAGGTCGGCGGTGCCGAGAAGAGCCTCATCGAGCTGGTCACGCACCTGGACCGGGACCGTTTCGAGGCCGTGATCATGCATGCGCCCGGGGCACAGTGGGTGGAGCAGGCCCGCGCGTCGGGCGCACGGCTGGTGGCCGCGGTGCCGCCCAGCAGTCTCTATGAGGCCAGGCGCGAGGAGCTCGCGGCAGGGCCCGTCAGCTCTGTCCGCAGGCTCCTCGGCGCTATGCAGCCCGTCGGGCGGCTCTTCTGGGCGCTGGGACGGGAGCGGCCCGACATCGTGCACACCAACTCCACGAAGATGCACCTGCTGGCCGGGATGGCGGCGCGACTGCGGGGGATTCCGCTGGTGTGGCACATGCGCGATTTGCTCACCGAGGAGGGCGCCCGGCGCTGGCTGGAGCGGGCTGTGCGCCGCGTCCGGCCGGAGATCATCGCCATCTCCGAGGCGGTCGCCGCGCAGTTCGATGGCCTGCCGGGCCGCGTCCATGTGGTGCCCAACGGGATCCCGTTAGGGCGCTTCACGCCGGGGCCAGCGCCTGAGGGCCTGCGCGAGGAGCTGGGGCTGGCGGACGGAGGGCCTGTCGTGATCATGCTGGGCCGGCTGACGCCATGGAAGGGCCACCGGGTCCTGTTGCGCGCCTGGCCGGGGGTGGCCCAGCGGGTGCCCGGCGCGCGCCTGCTGATCGTCGGCGAGGTGGCCTTCTGGGAGGACAGCTACGAGGGTGAGCTGCGCGCGCTGGCGGAGAAGCTGGGCGTCGCCGGCAGCATCCGCTGGGCGGGATTCCGTGAGGATGTGCCCGACCTGCTGCGGCTCTCGGACGTGCTGGTGCTGGCGTGTGGTGATCGAGGGCATGGCCGCCGGGCTGCCGGTGGTGGCCACGGCCTCGGGCGGGGTGCCGGAGATCGTGGTGGACGGCGAGACGGGACTGCTGGTGCCGCCGGGCGAGCATGAGCCGCTGGCCGATTGCATCGTGGCGCTGCTGGAGGATCGCCCTCGGGCGGAGGCCATGGGCCGGGCGGGCCGGGAGCGCGCGCTCTCGCACTTCGACGTGCGGCGGGTCGTGAGGCAGGTGGCGGAGGTATACGAGCGCGTCCTCGGCTGCGAAGTATGAGTTTGCGGGAGGCCCGACGAGGAGTACTGTGGCCGGCAGCGAATCGTCTACACCGGAGCACTGGCCCCGCCGGGGCCCAAACCAGCGCCACAGAACGCAGGAGGGAGCCCGACGATGCCCGAGTTCGTCAATCCATTCACCGGTATGGTGCCCGATCGAAAGCTGACACGTAGCGAGCTGATCCGCGCCATCCGACTCAACATCGCGGCGGAGCATGAGGCCATCCACCTCTATGAGGCGCACGCCGACGCCACGGACAACAAGCTGGCCGCGACGGTGCTGCGAGACATCGCCGACGAGGAGCGCGAGCACGTCGGCGAGTTCCAGCGCCTGCTCAGCATCCTTCTCGACGATGAGGACGAGCTGCTCGCGGACGGTGCCGCCGAGGTCGATGCCATGGCCCAGGCGCTGGAGGCCGGTGCGTCCGAGGAGGAGGCGCGCGAGGCCGCCGAGGAGGACGGATGAGCAGGACGCTGACAGGCGGCCCGCAGCCGCAGACATGAGCGAGAGCTGACGAGCGGCGTCCCGCCGGCGCTGGCGCTTGCCGCCAAGCATGCGGACTTCATCGCGGTCCTCGGATGGACGAGGCCCTGCGACCACCAGAGGACTGGCGCCTCCACCGAGCGCGGTGGAGGCGCTATCTCGTGCAGGCGGCAGGTTCCATCCCGGCCCGCCCGTTCTGGAA
>JBNGDZ010000154.1:0-9329 GCA_049975765.1 Armatimonadota bacterium | reverse complement strand
CGCCCAACCCGGGCAGCAATCAAAGTGCTCGATACCTCGACGTTCGCGGGCATCACCGGCATCCCTCCTGCCCCCTGAGAATCCTCTCCCTGCAATGACGGTATGTCGTCTTCCGTGCCGTATGGAGGGGCCGGACCACTGTCCGGCCCGCCGTTGCCGCGGACGCGCGACCTACGTGACAGGCGACGCGCAGAAAGCTGCCGCTGGTCCTCTCCGCCGTTGTCTCGCCTTCTCTACCGTACCCGGGGAGGAGGTCAGGTCCCGCACGGCCAACGGTCTCTTCGCGAACGTATCTCGCCTGTCACCTCGGAGGCGATGCCTATGTCCGGCATCCGGCTGAGAGCGCTGGTGGGGATGGCGGCGCTTCTCCTGTTGTCCCCGGCGAACGCGGCTCTGATCGTCAGCGAGGCCGACCCCTGGCAGAATGTGATCGTGCCCAATCACGAGCCTGCCGAAGGCGCTCTGGCGCCTCCTCCCGCAGCGCCGGTGGAGCGCATACACCTCCGGGCGGCCCGAAATGAGTACGAGTGCGCGGCCCTTAACCTGCGCAACACAGGCGCGGAGACGCTCTACATCCGCAGCGGCATTCGCCCCGGCTCAGGCGACCTCGGCGGAAGGCCGCTCCAGGATTCCGCACAGGTCGTGCTGCGCGAGGCCGTGCACCTGCGCAACATCCGGGGCGCGCTGGTGGCGGACGCCCTGCCGCGGCTGCGGCCCCGCCAGGTGATGACCCTGCCCGCCGGAGAGCTTCGCCAGCTCTGGGTGGAGGTACACACCGCGGATCTGGCGCCGGGCGTGTACGATCTGTCGCTGCGCCTGACCCCGGTGGACGGAGGACCGGTGGTGGAGGTGCCGGTGCGGCTGCACGTGTGGGACTTCGAGCTGCCCGAGCGCATGCCGGTGGCGGTGTTCAACTGGGACTACGGCATTCGCGGGCGCGACGAGCCCCTGCGCTCCCGCTACCTGCGGGCCATGGTGGAGCACGGGGTCAACGTCTTCCACATCTCCGGCAGCCCGAAGGTGGTCTGCAACGCGGAGGGGGAGCTGCTGGAGCAGCCGGACTTCTCGGGCTGGGATGGGCTTATCGCCCTAGAGCGCCCCCACGCCGAGCTGTTCCTGCTCGAGAACTGGCAGTTCCGCGGCCGGCCGTTCGAGACCCCCGACGGCGAGGAGATCGAGTATCTCTCCGAGGCCTGGGTGCGGGCATTCGAGGCCTGGCTGCCGCAGCTCGTCGCGTACATGAGGAGCCGCGGGCTGGACTACGAGGACTGGGCGTTCTATCCCTTCGACGAGTACATCGGACCGGACTTCGTGGCGCTGGCGAGGCAGGTCAAGCGCATCGACCCGCGGATACAGATCTTCACCGACAAGCTCACCGACGCCGAGCAGGTGCGCGCCGCAGCGCCCTACACCGACATCTGGTGCCCCTACGACGGGCACTTCGGCGAGCAGTACGCGGAGGGCCTGCGGATCATGCGCGAGTCCGGCAAGCCGATCTGGTTCTACTTCTGCGGGCGCGACCAGAAGGCGTTCCCACCTATGGAGCGCTACCGCCTGATGGGCTGGAAGACCTGGGCGCGCGACCTGCAGGGCTGCACCTACTGGAACATATTCGGCGGCGGCGGGAGCGTCTGGGATGACCTTGACTCCACGCACCCGGACCCCGGAAGCGTCTACACCGGCCCCGACGGACCTGTGACCAGCCGCCGGTGGGAGGCCTTCCGCCAGGGCCTTGAGGACTACTGCTACCTGTGGCTGCTGGACCGGAGGCTGCAGCGCCCCGGCGGCGATGATGCGACAGCACAAGCGATACTGCAGGCCGCCGCGGAGGACGTTCTCGAGCACCCCGACACTGCGACCGTCGAGCAGTGGCGGCGACGCATCGCCGGTGCCATCCTGCAGCTCGGGAGGGAGCAGCAATGATCGCGGACCGCGTCCGAATGATGCTCCTCGCGGCAATGATCCCCGTGACCGCAGTGGTCTGCCACGCACAGGACGTGACGGCGCCTGAAATCGAGAACCTGCTGGCGAACCCGGGCTTCGAGCAGCCGGACCTGGAGGGCTGGTCGCGGGTGCTGGCGGGCGACGGGGGCGGCGTGATCGAGCCCGTCGGCAACGGCGCACGGACAGGAGTGTCCGTGCCACGGACCGGCACCGGCGCGGCGAGAATCCACGCCCCCACTGATCGGTCATGGAGCTTCCTGCGCCAGCAGGACTTCGACGTCGCCATCGGCGAGACGCTGGTGCTCAGCGCGTGGGTGAAGTCCTCCAGCACGCGCGCCAAGCTGGTCCTGACGGCGGGCTTTCTGTGGGGCGGCGCACCGTCGGGGCATCAGACGACCGCCGACCTGCACAGCGGCTCCGGGGAGTGGGAGCTGCTGCGCGTTGAGCTGACCATCGAGCAGCTTCCCATCTCGGCAGCTATCGGCTTCGACTACAACTCCGCTGGCGCCACGCTCCTGGTCGATGATGTGCGGCTGGCGCGGGAGGGCGATGTGCTGGCGGAGGACGCGGTAGGATGCGCCGGTGCCTTCGAAGAGTTGGCCCGGCGCGAGGACCTGCCGGGATGGATCCGCGAGGGGCTGCAGGATCGCGCCCAGCGCGGGGCGGAGCTGGTGCGGCGCTACCGTCAGACCGCCCATGATTCCGAGGGCTTTGCCGACCTGGTCGATGCGCTGCGGGAGTACGTGGCGGCCCGCAATCAACTCGTCACCTGGGAGGCCGGCAGGGTGGTAGAGGCAGAAGGCGCCCCGGTGCCACTGACCCTGCAGAGCCTCCGGCTGGACGCGGATCGCGGTGACGATGCGGTGGCGACCATCAGCCTGCTGAACGCCTTCGGGGAGCACTCGGTGGCGGTGCGGGTGGTGCCCCGCAATCTGGTGGTCCCGCTCGACGAGCAGGGAGAGCCGGTGGAAGAAGAGGAGGACGCCGAGGAGGTTGAGCCGCAGGTCGCGCTGGAGGCCAGACGGGTGCGCGTGCTGGAGCTGATTCCGCGCGCTGCTGGCATGACGGCGGTCGATCCGGGCGAGGACCTGGCGGTGTGGGCACCGGTGAACGAGCCGCGCCAGGTCCGCGTCGTCCTCCCAACAGACGAGCTTGCGCCGGGCGTCTACACCGGGACACTGCTGCTGCAGCCGCTGGACCGCGCTCAGGCCGGCCCGCCGCAGGAGGTGGCGCTGGAGCTGGCGGTAACGGAGTGAGTGGAGAGTGCTGACGGGCTGGAAGTTCGACCTACGCGGGGAAGTGCCGTATGGGGGGCCGGACCAGCGTCCGGCCTGCCGTTGAGGACGTTCGTCGTTTCGCTTGCAGGGGCGGGGCTACGCCCCCCCTCGGCCGTTGTCGTCCGTCGTTGCCGCCGCGCGGCGTGCCCACACCGCGGCTCCATACGGCAGAAGCATCACGCCTGCATGCTCCACGCCTGCCAGCCGATGGTTTGATGCGGGCCCGATCCACGCGCGCCCTCCCGGAGACTGCGCTGCAGTCTCAAAGCGTTTGCCGTTCCCGGTGTATCCCATGCATGAGGAGCCAGCCGCCATGACCCGCCTATCGCTCTTGGTCATCCCCACCGCCCTCGCGGTAGCCTCACTCTGCTTCGCAGCGGAGCCTCAGCCGCTCGGCGCTTTCTCGTACGAGAGCACCGAGGTCGCCCGCGAGGAGTGGGTGCCCCAGTTCGACAGCCAGCCCGTTCGCGTGGAGCAGCTCGACGACGGCTCCACCTGCCTCGCGCTGGATGCTTCGTTTCGGGAGAGAATGGATCGCGTCACCTGGGACTGGGAGCATGCTCTCGATCTCTCTGACGTCGGGTACGTCTCCTTCGAGGTATCGGCCACCAGGCCGGAGGTGGCGGGGACCGTGGGCTTCTACTTCGGCACCGAGAACGGCTGGTATGCTCGCTTCCTCGGCAGTCTGAGCGAGCAGTGGCGGAAGATCACGCTGCGCCTGGACACCTTCGGGGAGGAGGGCGCGCCCGACGGCTGGGATCAGATCCAGCACATGCGCTTCGCGGTCTGGGCCTCGGGGCCCGGCGATGCGGTCTTCCGCCTCCGGAACCTGCAGGCCATCCCCCGCGACCCCTACGAGAACTTCCTCAAGAACGGGAGTTTCGAGATCCCGGGAGTGGGAGTGCCCTACGCCTGGGGCAGCGGGCATTGGGGAGTGGGTCACTTGCCCTGGGTCGCGGACATGGACCTGTGGCGCGAGCACTTCTTCCTGGACAGGTCGGTCGCCCACCACGGCGAGAGCAGCCTGTGCATCGATAACACCGCGGATCTGCCGCTGCTGCGGGCCGTCTCGGTGTGGGTGACGCCGCCCGACAGCGCGGAGTCCTGCGTGCTGTCGGCGTGGCTGCGAGCGGACCGCGAGGACCTCCCGGTGATCCTCAGGGGCGGGGGAGAGCAGGCGCAGGTGGAGGTGGGGGAGAGCTGGTCGCAGCACGCCCTCCCGGGCCTGGAGCCGGCCACGCGCATGACCATGAGCATAGAGCCGCAGGCCCCCGGGCGCCTGTGGATCGACGCGGTACAGCTTCAGGGCACGCAGGGCCCGAGCGCTGCATTCCATCCCTGCCTCTCCGATGAGCGCATCGCCCAGCGCGAGGCGGAGGTGGACTGGTCGCCGCCGCCGCGGGTCGAGGAGATCGCGGCGGGGCGTGCCACCACCGGACCGGTGGAGGCGCTGCCGGCGGCCATCGACGAGCACGGGCGCTTCCTGCTGGGCGGCGAGCCCTACATCCAGCACTCGCTGGGCCTGGAGTTCATCTCCGACCTGGACGTGCTGGACGCGGTGGCCGCCAACGGCTTCCAGGACGTGACGGTGCAGATACGCGAGTACGTGAGCACCCAGCGCCTGCAGGAGATCTTCGACCGTTGCGCGGAGTTGGGCCTGCGCATCATCCCGTGGCTGGACCGGCGCATCCCGCGCGAGACCCTCCGCCAGCACATCCAGACGCTGCGCGACCACCCGGCCCTGCTGGTCTGGTATGTCTACGACGAGCCCAGCGGTGAGGGCTTCGAGGAGGCCGAGGCCCGGCTGGAGATGGCGGGGGAGCTTGACCCCGGCCGGCCGGCCTTCATCAACTACCTCTCGAACAAGCTGGAGGACCACGCCGGCGACATCTACTCCACCGACGTCTACCCCATCCCGCACGCCACCCCCATGAGCGCCATCGGCGCGGTGCGGCGAATGCACGAGGGCGCCAGCGCCGAGGCCAAGCCGGTGTGGATGTGGCTGCAGGGGACGGGCTACGCCTACTGGATGGACCGTGAGCCGTCCCCGCGCGAGCTCTCGTGTATGGTCTACGGGTCGCTGATCGAGGGCGCGCGAGGCCTCTACTACTTCGCGCAGTTCCCGCGCACCAGGCAGTGCCTGGATGAGATGCGCGCGCTGCTGGTCGAGGTGGACGCGCTGGAGCCGTGGCTGACGAGCCTGCAGGAGGCGCCCGCGGCCGAGGTGGATGACGCCAACGTGCTGACGGCGGCCTACCGGCGCGGCGATGAGCTCTGCGTGCTGGCGGTCAACACGCTGCCGGAACCGCGCGAGGTGCGCCTGTCTGTCCCCGATGCCAATGGCGCGATCGCTGTGATGTTCGAGGGGCGCTCACTCACCCCCGAGGGGGGCGCATGGACGGATCATTTCGGCCCCTACGAGCGCCACGTCTACCGGCTCACGGAGTGAGGACTTGCCCCGCATCGAGGACGCGGCGAATGTTTCACGTGAAACATTTGTGCGAGAGACCGGAAGCCGAGAGGTGGCTCACCGGCGAAAGGTGGGGGAGAGGAGCCCCCTGCAACGAGTGCTGCGCCGCCCGGGCCGATGCGGCGTGCAGAAGGGGCCCCGCGTTGTCTAACGCGCGGGGCGGAGCCTGAGCGGTGCGTTAGAGGTTTGAGAACGCCCCGCTCACCGGAGACGCGCAGCGTCTCTTCCCATCGCCACAGCTCGGCCGCTCGCTTCGCTGGCGGCGGCCTCTACACGGTGGGCGCGAGAGTGTCCTGGCGTCACGCGGGAAGGGCAGGTAGGTACGCGAGCTTCTGTCGGCCAGCTCTACTTGGTGGCGTCCCAGTAGGTCGGGTTGTTAAGCACTGTGTCCTTCCGCAGCCACTTCACATGCCCGTCGACGAACGTAAAGTTGGAGCCATCGTTGTGCCGGGGATACACGTGGAAGCCAACACCCCGGGTCGAGACGTCGGAGCAACGACAGCCGGGGTTGGAATGATGGGTGCATCCACCGGTGGTCTCGTTGAAGAGAATAATCTCCGCGGGCCGTTTGATGTCCGCCAGCTTCCGCCCTGTTGTGGAGCCTGTGGTGTGGCAGGCCACGCCGTATCCCCCACGGATGCCGGGGATCCCCGCCAGCCCACCAATATCGTAGTGCGTCATGCAGTAGCCGTTGGTGACGTACCTGAGGCTGCCATCATAGCTGGGGCACTCGAAGAGTTGGTGATTCTTCACGTATGGCTGGATTCTCTGGTTCCACACGATCCGCCCCGTGAACCTCTCATCGTAGTCCTGTACATACATTTGCATGGCCAGGCCAAGCTGTCGCATGTTTGACTGGCATGAGGCCTGGCGGGCCTTCTCCCGCGCTCGGGCGAAGACGGGGAACAGAATCGCTGCCAGGATGGCGATTATGGCAATCACCACCAGCAGCTCAATCAGGGTGAACCCTTTTCGCGTCATCGTCACCATCCTTTCGCGACGATTGTAGTGACCGGCTTACAAGGCCGCGTTTGCAAACGCAGCCTCTCGCGGCCTACCATGCGTCTCCCCTCTCATCCTCGCTGGAGGTATAGCACGCGCCATTCCCGCTGTCAAGCAAAGTTAAGCTTGCGGGTCCCCGCTGCGCGGCCCACGCTCCCGGTAGAGCAGCACCCCCGCCTCTCTGCGCCGCGGCGAGGGCGCGTGAGTTCGGCAGCCCCCGGCCACCCAACCACCGCCACGCAGCTTACAGGATATAGGCGCGGATCTGCAGGTCGGCGACCTCGGGGTCTACTGCCGGCTGCGGCTGCCGGTCCGCCCATGCCCGCACGATAATCCGCAGCACACTGCTACGCGTGAACTCCTGCACCGCGGCGGCGTGCCAGTCCAGCGCGCGTACGTGCTCCCGCGGCAGCCGCAAACACACTTGGACCTTCTCCAGCGGCCTCTCGCAATCCTCGCCCTCAGGCTCTGCGGGAGGCATGGGCTCACGCTCCACCCAGGCCCGGACGATGGTGCGCACCACATGGCTACGGGACCGCGCCACATACGCCGCCCGGGCGTCCAGCGCCGCAACCAGGTAGCGCGGCATAATCACACTCACTCGCATCAGTTTGTGCGAACCGTCTCTGCTGCGGCCCGGTGACCATCTGTCCATGTCTACCCCTCCATGGCGGCCGGCCTGTCGTTGGCCGAGAGCTGACGCCTTCCCTTAACTGTACACGCTAGCGCGGTGGATCTTGCGCAGCGCCTTGCCTCGGACTCGAGGCACCGGCGGGCCGGACAGTCATCCGGCCCCCTGAGATGCCCGACACCTTTGGCCTCACGCACTCGCCGCCGCAATGGCGCCGAGGACAACACACGGACCGAGACCAAAAGTCTCCACTGTCCCTGCCCCGGAACGGGAAACAGCACTCAGTAGGTGCTTGTCTATCCCGCGCTGATGGCTACCTGCTCCCAACGGAAGGTCCCGGTGCAGCATCAGGTGAAACCGCATCGGGCCTCACGCGCCACAGAGAGGGGCAGGAGCTATGTTCCAGCGCAGCATTCTCAGCGACGATCATATCAAGCCGCTGGCCGATGCGGTGCTCACGGTGCTCGAGAGAGTAGGCGTGCTCTGTCAGAACCGCGAGTTCATGCAGGCGCTCGATGATGCCGGCGCCGACGTGGACTATGACACCGAATGCGTGCGCTTCCCGCGTCAGCTCACCGCGAAGTTCGTGGAGGGGATGCGCGCCGAGCACGCAGCCGACGGCCTCGCCGAGGCACCAATCGCCCTGCGGCCGCCGGGAATGCCATCCATCGGCACGCAGGTCGCGCAGTTCTACCACGACTACCGCACCGGCGAGGTCCGCCAATCCAACCGACAGGACCTCGTCACCCTCATCAAGTTCGGCGACGCCCTGCACGGCGACCGCGGCGTGGGGCACGCGCTGTCGCTCACGGACGTCCCGCCGATGCTCGAGCCGCTGGAGGCCGCGATGCTGCTGGCGGAGTACGCGCACCGGCCCGGCGGGGCCTTCGCCTGGCACGTCGATCAGATCCCGTACCTGCGGGAGATGGGGGAGATTCTGGGCCGCGAGGAGTGGTTCTCGTGGGGCGCCATCTGCTTCGCTCACCCCCTGCGCTTCGACCGCGATACGGCCGCCAAGTACGTGGCGCGGGCGAAGGCCGGCCAGCCCTGCGGGCTCACAGCGATGCCCGTGGCCGGCGTCTCCACCCCGGTGACCGTGGAGGGCTTCGTGGTGGTCTCCACCGCCGAGCACCTGGCCACCTGGATCGCCGGCCGCGCGATCAACCCCGATATTGCGCTGGGCGGGAGCATGTGGCCGGGGACGGTGGACATGGCCACCGGGGCGGTCAGCTACTCCGCGTGGGATGCGCTCTTCTACGGCTTCGCGGCGGTGGAGTTCGTGCGGCGCTGGATCGGCATGCAGATGCCCATGGGCTCCGGTGAGTACTGCGACGCCAGGGAGCCGGGGCTGTATGCGGCGCTGGAGAAGGCCTACAAGACCATGACCGTAGCGGCCTTCACCGGGCAGGCGCTGTCCTGCGGCGGCGGGATGCTGGATGAGGGCAAGATCCTCTCCCCGGTGCAGATCCTGCTCGATCGCGAGTTCGCCCTCGGCTCCGCCCACCTGTGCCGGGAGCTGGATCCGTCCCCGGAGAACATCGCCATGGACGAGATTCTGGAGGTCGGCGTGGGCATCGGGACCAGCCATCTGGAGACGATGCACACGGCCCGGCGCTTCAGAGAGAGCCTTTGGCTGCCGAAGCTGATGGAGCGCTCGGGGTATGCAGGCTTCGAGCGCGAGGAGGAGATTCTGAACGAGGCCGCCGACCGCGTGGACGAGCTGCTGGAGGGCTACGAGAAGCCGGAGGGGCGTGAGGGTCGGCTCGCGGCCATGCGGGACGTTGTGGAGCGGGCACGACAGGAGCTGCTGTAACGGCAGCCGCAAGCTGCAAGCGAACTCCCGACGGCAGCGACGAGCGACGAGCGGCGGCCTACGAGCTAAAGACAAACGGCCGGGCGGGTGAGGTGCAATGCACCTCCCGGAGGCCCGCCCCTCCGTACGGCATTCGTGAGCCCGTGCCGTTGCCGTACGGAGCGGCGGCGTTCCCACGCCGCCGGCCGTTGC